>JAUIEL010000054.1 GCA_030428825.1 bacterium | reverse complement strand
CCTCGACATCGCCTCGGGACCGGACGCGACGTTCGAGGGGACGGTCTGGATCGAGCGCCTGAGCGGCCGGAAGTACCGCGGCGCGACCACGATGATGATCGAGAGCCGGGCGGGGTCCGAGATCACGCTCCCGCCGCTCGACTTCAAGACCGACGCCGACTCCGACCCGATCGGCGAGCCCGAGTCGCTCGGCACCGGTCTCCCGTCGTCGATCTTCCTCCACCGCCTGCTCTCCTCGTCCGACTTCTCCCTCCTGCCGCTGCGCGCCGTGCTGCCGCACGCGATGCCGTACACCGGCCGCTCGCGCGACGCGAAGAAGGAGTACCAGCCGCAGGGGATGGGAGCCGTCGTCGAGATGCACGAGCGGGACCTCGGCATCAAGCGCGTCGGCGCGTTCCCGCTCACGCGCCACTTCTACCGGAGCGTCCGCCGCTTCCAGCCGTCGGGGTGGGAGCTGCACGACTACATCTACACCGCCGAGGAGAAGGACGACGAGGCGATCTTCTTCTCCTGCGGCCTCCGCCTCCTCGCCCATCCGACGGCGACCCTCCCCGACGGGACGCGCCCCGATTCGGGCGTCTTCCACGTCGCGTCGTTCAACGCGGTCTACCTCGACTGGTTCGGCGCCGCGGCGGTCAACCCCTCCGAGTCGGACAAGCTGATGAAGCCCCGGGACCGGGAGGGGCAGTACGAGAAGTACCGGAGCGAGCTGCAGAACGCCCTGTACGACGCGCTCCAGTCCCAGGGGCTCGGGAACCCGTTCGACAGCCCGGCGACGTTCGCGATGCAGCACGCCGAGCTGATCGACGAGCGCCTGGTCCAACGCCTGATCAACCTCGGGAACGCGAAGGTGCTGGCGCAGGTCGCTCCGGCGCTGGTCGAGGACGACGTCGCGTTCGACGGCAAGACGCACCTGAAGCTCTGGAAGGAGGCGGACGACCCGACCGAGCGACTCCTGCTCGCCGCCGCCGCGGCGAAGGGAGGCGCGTCGGACGACGACTTCCGCCACGAGTGCCGCCTCGCCGTGAACTCGAAGAGCCGGACCGTGCGGCGCGCGGCGTGGTATCTCGCGAAGGCGCTCGGCGACGCCGACCTCGAGCGAAAGGCCGCGGCGGGGCTCTGAGGAACGCCCCCCTCCCCCCAACGGCGTCAGACCCCACGACGCGCGCGGAGTGGGGTCTGACCCCACCCCACTCACCAGGCCATCCCCGGCAAGCGGATCGGCCGAACGTCCACTTCCGGCGTGAGTTGCGTCAGGCGATCACCGGGCGACGCGGAGAAACGGGGCGACGAACCCGCCCATGCCTCTCGGCGGGAGCCGGCCGAAGACACTCACCCAGCCGCGACCGGCATCACCGCAACATACCGTGGTACAGCCACTTGCGGGCCATCTACTGACTGGGGTGAGTGGGGTGGGGTCAGACCCCACGACTTGCAAGTCGTGGGGTCTGACGCCCCGGGGAGGGCCGCTCAGTCCCGGGTCGCGACCTCGACCGGGGGACCGAGGAACCGCGGCTCGGTCCCGAGCACGACGTCGAGGACCGCCTTCACGCGGGCGAGCGTCTCGCGGACCCTCACCTTGGCGCCGAAGAACCCGCCGATCGGATCGGCGGCGAGGGCGGTCGCCGCGAGCCCCTCCCGGTCGGCGAGGAAGAGCGCGCGCTCGCAGTGGAACGCCTGGGAGACGATCACCACGCGCGAGAGCCCGAAGACCCGCCGGGCCCGGACGACCGAGTCGAGCGTCCGGAGGCCCGCGTGGTCGCGGGTCACGAGCCCGGCGGGGACGCCGAGCCGGACGAGCTCCTCCTTCATCGCCGACGGCTCGTCGTAGTCGACCCGGGAGTGGTCGCCGCTCACCAGGACGCCGTCCACCTTCCCGGCGTGGAACAGCTCGGCGGCCGCGCGGATGCGGGCGTCGAAGAAGAGGTTCCGCCGCCCGCCGGCGACGGTCCTCGAGGTCCCGAGCACCAGGGCGACCTCGGTCGCCGGCACCTCGGCGACGCTCCGGTGGACGCGATCGCGGGTGGTCCGGTGGATCGCGCGGTCGGTCGCGACGGCCGCCGCCCCGCCCGCGACGGCGAGCGCCAGGGCGAGGAAGACGACGCGGCGCGACCGGCGCCCCACGACGGCGCCTACTTCGCCGTCGGCTGCAGCTCGACGAGGAAGATCAGCGTCTGGTCCGGGCCGATCTTCGGCGGCGAGCCGCGCTTGCCGTAGGCGAGGTCCGACGGGATGACGAACCGGTAGAGGGCGCCCGGCTTCATGAGCTGGAGTCCTTCGTTCCATCCCGGGATCACCTGGCCGAGCCGGAACGACGCGGTCTCGCCGCGACCGTACGACGAGTCGAACAGCGTCCCGTCGGTGAGCCACCCCGCGTAGTGGACGCTCACCTCCTGCCCCATCTTCGGCGAGGCCCCCTCGCCGTCGCGGAGCATCTCGTACCGGAGCCCGGAGTCGGTCGCCTGGAGCGTCATCCCGTCGACCGGGACGAACTCCGGGATCGGGAGCGGCTCGATGACCCGCAGGAGTTCGATCTCCCAGACCGTCGTCGATCCGGCCGGGAGCCCCGGCATCGCCCGATCGCCGAACGCCAGCTCGGACGGCACCTCGAACCGGACCCGCGAGCCCGGCTTCATGAGCTGCGGCGCCTCCTTCAGGAACGGGAGCGTCATCTGCTCGCACGACGCCTTGACCGTCTGCTCGCGCTGCTGGGTGCAGTCGAGCAGGCGCCCGTCCTCGGTCCAGAACGCGTAGTTCATCTCGCAGGTGACGTCCGCCGCCGGCGGCTCGCCATCTCCCGCCTCGAGCACCTCGTAGACGATCCCGGACTCGGTCTTCGACTGGTTCTCCGGCGTCCCCGCCACGAACTCGGGGAGCTTCGGACCGGGCGTGAAGTCGAGCAGCTCGACGTCGAACAGGAGCGTCGCGTTCGGCGGGATCTTCGGCGGCGCGCCCCGCGGGCCGTAGGCGAGGTCGGACGGGATGGTGAACCGGAACTTCGCACCCCGGCTCATCAACGCGAGCCCCTCGTTCCAGCCCGGGATCACCTGCCCGATCTTGAACTGCGCCGGCTGTCCGCCCGGGTAGTCGTACGAGGAGTCGAACTTCGTCCCGTCCTCGAGCGTCCCGGTGTAATGGACGGTGACCGTGTCCCCCATCTTCGGCCGCTCGCCGCCGTCCCCCTCCTTCAGGACCTGGTACGCCAGACCCGAGCTCGTCGTCCGGACCGGCGGCTCGGACGCCGCCTCCGCCCCCTCCTGGGGCGGCGGCGCGGCGAGGGTGACGGCGAGGAGGGAGGTGAGGAACATGGAGGCCTACTTTCCGAAGAGCTTGCGGAACAGGATCTTCACCGGATCGAAGAACCGGTCGACGACCCGCTCCTTCAGCGGGATGATGGCGTTGTCGGTGATCTTGATGTGCTCGGGGCAGACGACGGTGCAGCACTTGGTGATGTTGCAGTAGCCGATCCCGTTCGCCTCCCGCAATTCCTCGACCCGGTCCTCGGTGTCGAGCGGGTGCATCTCCAGCGCCGCGACATACGTGAAGAAGCGCGGGCCGATGAACTCGTCGTGCTTCTTGTGGTCTCGCAGGACGTGGCAGACGTCCTGGCAGAGATAGCACTCGATGCACTTCCGGTACTCCTGCACCCGGTCGACGTCCTCCTGGTGCATGCGCCACGTGCCGTCCTCGAAGTCCGGCTTCCGCGGCTTGAACGGCTTGATCCTCTTCTTCACCTCGTAGTTCCACGACACGTCGGTGACGAGGTCGCGGATGACGGGGAAGGTCTGGACCGGCTCGATCGTGACCGGCTTCGACAGGTCGAGATCGGAGAGGCGCGTCATGCACATCAGCTTCGGCATGCCGTTCACCTCGGCCGAGCACGAGCCGCACTTGCCGGCCTTGCAGTTCCAGCGGCACGCGAGGTCGCCGGCCTGCTCGGCCTGCACCTTGTGGACGGCGTCGAGCACGACCATCCCCTCGGTCACCTCGGTGGGGAAGTCCTGGAACTCCCCGCCCTCCTTCGTGCCGCGCCAGATGCGGAAGGTGGCCTTGGTGGTCATGCCTTCTGGTTCTCCTCGATGATCTTCTTCAGGGGCTCGGGGATGGCGGGGAGCGCCCGCTCCTCGAGCTGCATCGAGCCGTCCGCCCCCTTGGTGATCACGTGACGGACCTTCCCGAACTTCTCGTCCTTCGCCGGGTAGTCGTCGCGGAAGTGCCCGCCGCGGCTCTCCTTCCGGACCTCCGCCGACCGGGCGATCGCCTCGGACACGACGAGCAGGTTCTTCAGGTCGAGCGCGGTGTGCCAGCCGGGGTTGTACTCGCGGTTGACGTCGCACTTCGTCTTCGCCGCCCGCACCTTCAGCTCTTGCAGGCGTTCGACCGCCTGCTCCAGCTCGTCCTGCCGGCGGACGATGCCGACCAGCTCCTGCATCATCTCCTTCAGGTCGCCCTGGACCGCGTACGGCGACTCGCCGTCCCGGTCGAACGGCGCCAGCGCCGCGGCCGCCGCCGCCTCGACCTCGGCCTCGTCGACCCGGACGTCGCCGTTCTCGCGGGCGTACTTCGCCGCGTACTCGCCGGCCCGCTTGCCGAACACGACGAGGTCCGACAGCGAGTTCCCGCCGAGCCGGTTCGCCCCGTGCAGTCCGGCCGCGCACTCGCCGGCCGCGAACAGGCCGGGGACGGTCGACATCTGCGAGTCGCCGTCGACGAAGATCCCGCCCATCACGTAGTGGACGGTCGGCCCGACCTCCATCGGCTCCTTCGTGATGTCGATCCCCGCCAGCTCCTTGAACTGGTGGTACATGCTCGGGAGCTTCTTCTTGATGTGCGCCTCGCTGTCCGAGAGCTTCTCCCGGATCCAGGCGATGTCGAGGAAGACGCCGCCGTGCGGCGAGCCGCGCCCCTCCTTCACCTCGCGCACGATGCACCGCGCCACGTGGTCGCGGGTCAGCAGCTCGGGCGGGCGGCACGCCGACTTGTCGCCGGTGACGTACCGCCACCCCTCCTCGGGGTCGCTCGCGGTCTGGTGCTTGTAGAGGTCCGGCACGTCGTCGAACATGAACCGGCGCCCCTCGTTGTTCTTGAGGATGCCGCCCTCGCCCCGCACGCCCTCCGTGACCAGGATGCCGGCCACGCTCGGCGGCCAGACCATGCCGGTCGGGTGGAACTGGACGTACGCCATGTCCGTCAGCTCGGCCCCCGCGTCGTACGCGAGCGCGTGGCCGTCGCCGGTGTACTCCCAAGAGTTCGAGGTGACCTTGTACGCGCGGCCGATCCCGCCCGTCGCGAGCACGATCGCCTTCGCCTTGAACACCCGGAACCGCCCCTTCTCGCGGTCGTAGCCGAACGCCCCCGACACCCGGTCGCCGTCCTTCAGCAGGTCGACGACGGTGTGCTCCATGTAGACGTCGATCCCCTGGGGGATCCCGTGGTCCTGGAGCGTGCGGATCATCTCGAGGCCGGTCCGGTCGCCGACGTGCGCGAGCCGCGGGTACCGGTGGCCGCCGAAGTTCCGCTGCAGGATGCGGCCGTCCTTCGTCCGATCGAACACCGCGCCCCACGCCTCGAGCTCGCGGACGCGGGCCGGCGCCTCCTGCGCGTGCAGCTCGGCCATCCGCCAGTTGTTGACGTACTGCCCGCCGCGCATCGTGTCGGCGAAGTGCGTCTCCCAGCCGTCGCGGTCGTCGACGTTCGCCATCGCCGCCGCCATGCCCCCCTCGGCCATGACCGTGTGCGCCTTGCCGAGGAGCGACTTGCAGACCAGCCCGACCGACTGGCCGTCCTTCGCCGCCTCGATCGCGGCGCGCAACCCCGCGCCGCCGGCGCCGATGACGAGGACGTCGTGCTCGTGCGTCTGGTAGTCCGACATCAGAGGATCCTCCAGTCGGTCCATTCGCCGCGCGCCAACATGCTGACGTACAGGTCGGTGAACATCACCCAGATCAGGGAGATCCACGCCCACTTCATGTGATGCTCGTTCAGGCAGGTCACGCAGTCCCACGCCTTCTTCCGCCCCTTCGAGCCCGAGAAGACGTCGAGGAAGCCTCCGACGAGGTGACGCAGCGAGTGGCAGCCGAGCGTGTAGCCCGACAGGAAGACCACGTTCAGCGTCAGCACGATCGTCCCGACGCCGATCCCGAACTCCTTCCCGCCCGCGCCGTCGTCGAACCACATCCCCTTCCACGCGTCGTGCGCGAGGAGGAAGAGGAACGCGATCGCGAAGTAGAGGAAGTACCGGTGGACGTTCTGCACGATCAGCGGCAGCGAGTTCTCGCCGCGGAACTCGTCGCGCAGCTCGCCGACCGCGCACGCCGGCGGGTCGCCCCAGAACGCCTTGTAGTACGCGCCCCGGTAGTAGTAGCAGGTGAACCGGAACCCGGCCGGGAAGACGAGGATCACCATCGCCGGCGAGATCCACCGCGGCAGCCAGTCCGGCACGCCCTGGAACCAGGCGTGCGGCGAGTCGCCCCAGAGGAGCGGGGAGTAGAACGGCGTGAGGTAGCCGCCGAACTCGAAGTACGCGTTCTGAAAAACGCGGAAGTTGGCGTAGACGAGGAAGATCGAGAGCCCGATGAAGACGGTGAGCGGCTGGAGCCACCACGCGTCGTTTCGAGAGGTCTGACCGAAGCCTCGCCTGGCGGCGCTGGCGCCCGCGGGTGTCATGCGCTCATCTCCAGTTTCACGCTCCGAAGCGGGAAGAGACGGGAACGTACCAAGTTAGGGGGAGTCCGGAACCGGGTCAACGCGACGGATCGTCGCGGAGAGATCCGGTCGGGGCTCACCCGAACACGAGGTCGAGCAGCAGCGGCCGGACCTCGGTCGCCCGGAAGCGCTCCCTCGCCGCTTCCGGTCGGGAACAGAGGAGGACCGGAGCGTCGCCGTCCCGCTCGGGGAGCCGGCCGTGCGAGCCGCGGACGAGCCGCGCGTCGAACGGGATCACCTCCAGGAGGCCGCGCAGGCCGAGCTTCTTCTTCAGGAGGTACGCCGCGACCTTCAGCTTCGGCGCGCGGATCTTCGGGTCGAGGAAGAGCTCGAGCGGGTCGTACCCCGGCTTCTTGTGGATGTCGACCGTCCGGGCGAAGTCCGGGGCGTCCGCGTCGTCGAGCCAGTAGTCGTAGGTGAACCACCGGTCCGCGGCCGCGATCGCGACCAGCTCGCCGGCCCGCTCGTGGTCGAGGCCGAGCTCGCGCTTCCCGCCCGCGTCGAGCACCCGGTCGACGCCGTCGATCCCCTCGAGACACTCCCTCACCGCGGGGACGTCCTCCGGATCGGCGACGTAGACGTGCGCGCACTGATGGTCGGCGACCGCGAACGCGCGCGACACCCCGACGTCGAGCAGCTCCCCCACCAGGTTCTCCTGCGCCCGCAGGAACCCCGCTTCCCGCAGCACCCGGTTGATCCGGACGCCGTCGGTCACCTCGGTGATCCCGTACTCCGACAGGACGACGACGTCGCAGCCGTCCGCGCGCGCCGCGTCGATCAGCTCGCCCGCGACCGCGTCGATCGCCGCGACCTGCGCCGGGATGCGCGGATCGTTCGGCCCGAACCGCTGCAGGTCGTAGTCGAGGTGCGGCAGATAGACGAACGTCATCGTCGGGCGCCTCGTCTCGAGGACGTGGCGCGCCGAGCGGGCGATCCACTCGGACGACGGCAGCCCCGCTCTCGGCCCCCAGAAGTCGAACAGCGGGAACGGTCCGAGCCGCTCGTTCAGCTCCCGCTTCAGATCGGGCGGATCGGTCCAGATGTCCGGGATCTTCCGGCCGTCCGCGGGATACGCGGGGCGAGGCGTCACGGCGAAGTCGAAGTCGCCGGCCATCGCGTACCACCAGAAATGCCACGCGGTGGTGCAGGACGGATCGCGCGCGCGCGCCTCCTGCCAGACCTTGTCCCCCTGCACCAGCCGGTTCGACTGCCGCCAGAGCCAGACCTCGGCGAGGTCGCGGAAGTACCAGCCGTTCCCGACGATCCCGTGGTCCGACGGCGGCCGCCCGGTCGCGAACGTCGACTGGACGGTGCAGGTCACCGCCGGGAAGACCGGATCGAGCGCGGCGGCGAACCCCTCCTCGCCGAGGGCGCGGAGCCGGGGCGCGTGGGCGAGCAGGTCGGCGGTCAGGCCGACGACATCGAGGATCAGCAATCGATTCACGTTCCGCCCCAAGCTCCTGTCGCGTATCGGGTTCAGCCCCTCGACGGAGAACCGCCGTTCATCAGCGCCCGGTCAAGGCAAGGCAAATCCCCGGGCCCGCCGGTCTCACCGCCTACCCAAACCCCACGCCCTGTGTTCCAATGCCGCCCTTCGGGGTCGCTCCGCAGCCATGACAGAGTTCCTCCGGCACCTCCGGGAGAGGGAGCCGTCGCTCGGAGCACGCCCGACGTTCGAGCCGAATCACCCTAGTGTCCTTCCTTGGAGAAGAGTCCCATGCTCAAGAGTTCCTTCGTGTTCGCGGCCGCGCTCGTCGCGTCGCCCGCGGTCGCCGGCATCGGCGTCAGCAACCCGTCCAACGTCCAGCTCAACGAGATCTACGTCAGCCACACCGGCACCGACACCAACGAGTTCATCGAGCTGATCGGCACGCCGAACGCGTCGCTGACCGGCTACGTCGTCTGCGTCGTCGAGGGCGACGGCGGCGGCCAGGGGACGCTCGACGACGCGATCGACCTGACCGGCATGTCCCTCGACGCGAACGGCTACTTCGTCCTCGGGACGACGTCCGTCACGCCGAAGGACCTCGACGTCGGCACCGACAACGTCTTCGAGAACGGCACCGAGACGGTCTACGCGGTCTACGACGTGAACCCGGCGAACATCACCGCGCTCCTCGGCACGAACGTCGACGGCGACGCTGACCTGGTCACCGACCTCGCCAACTTCGAGATCGTCGACGCGGCCGGCATGGTCGATTCCGCGTGGCTCGAGACGACCGACAACACCTACGACAACGCGCCGAAGAACGGCCCGGACGGCACCTTCTTCCCGGCCGGGATCTTCCGCGCCGGCGACGCGCCGGGGAAGTGGGCGACCACCTACCTCGACTTCAACACCCCGGGCGGCCCGGACCAGACCCCGAAGGCGATGAACCCGGCCGCGGCGATCCGGACCTACGGCTCGCAGAACTGCGCCAGCGCGAACGGCCGCATGAACCTCGCGGTCTCCGGCGACACCACCTCGGGCACCGGCTCGATCACCGTCGACCTCACGAACGGCCCGGACAACGGCGGCGCCGGCGGCGCGCTCGCGGCGCTCTTCATCGGCCTGACCGAGGCGAACCTGCCGCTCTCCGGCGGCTGCGAGTTCCTCCTCGTCCCCGTCACGCAGCTCTTCCTGCCGCTCGACACCGCGGGCGCGATCTCCGTCGGCCCGATCGGCATCCCGAGCGGTCTGACCGGCCTGACGGTCTACTTCCAGGGCATCTCCCAGGAGGGGATCGACTTCGTCGAGACGAACGGCATCGAGATGGAGATCCTCTGAGGTTCGCCTCGGAGTCGACCGACCTCCCGACGGAAGAGGGCCGGCCGGAGTTCGCTCCGGCCGGCCCTCTCTCCGTCTCGCCCCGAGGGCGGGGGGAGACCCGGTGACGCGGCCGGACGTCGGGTCGAATGCCGGCGAGAGCTCCCCCAAAGGAAGAGGCCGGTGGTCGCGGCGACCATCGGCCTCTACCGAGCTGGGTGAGGTCCGCGAGGTGGGCTGATCCTCGGGATCGGACCTGCGTTGCTGCGTCTGCGGCTTCTCGGGGGACCGCAGGGGTGCGTCGGGCAGGGCCCGACGGACCTTGAAAGATAGCTGCAGTCGACCGAAAGAAAAGGGACGAGTCGCGGGACGGGCACGAAAGTTTCTTTCAATCGCGCCCGTTCCCCCGGTCGAGTCACCGGATCCGAGGGACCCGGAGCCCGCGGACGAGGTCGGTCTCGTCCGGCGCGTGTCGCTCGATCACGTCCGCCGCGAAGACGCGCAGGTCGTCCTCGGAGGGGAACCGGACCGGCTCTCCGAGCGCGGATCGGACCGCCTCCGCCCCGAGCGGGGCGACGCCGGCGGCGATCGCCTCGTCCCGCCGCGCGCGGACGTCGGCCGCGGTCAGCTCCTCCGGGAGCGCCGGCGGGGCGAAGAAGATCGGCGACGCGGCGAGGTCGACGTCCCCGGGCACCAGCGCCACGACGCGTCCGGAGCCGAATCCGACGTTCAGCCGTTCGGCGGTCTCGCCTCCGACGACGAGGACCGGCTCGGCGGTCTGCCGCGGGCGCACCAGCTCGGGGTCGACGCGGAGCACGACCAGCCAGCCGCCGTCGAACCGCGGCTGCTCCGCGCGCCACCAGTGCGTGTACGGCGTGTCGAGCGCGAAGCGACGGGCCGACACGAGCTCGATCTCCGGCTGCTCGGCCGCGGGGGGCGGCGCGGCCTCCGGCGACCGGTCGTCGTCGGCCACGGTCCGGACGAACGCGGTGACGGCGCCGGCGAGGACGCCGCCGCCGAGGACGAGGGAGAGGATCAGGTGGGAGGTCTTCATGGATGCGGGTCCTCTCGATCAGTCGTTCGTGAACTCGATGTCGTCGAGCGCGATGCGTCCCACGGCGTCGCCGTGACTCGGGCCGAAATCGGACCGCCTCGAGCTCCGCCAGGTCGAGCGTGCTCCCGTTGGCGACGAAGTCGCTCAGGCGCATCCGGATCGTCTCGAACTCGCTGTTCCACCCCGGACCGCTGCCGCAGCCGAGCCGCTGGTACGGCTCCTCGACGCCGCCGCCGTACGCGCCGATGTTCAGGACGCTCTCCGTCCCGTTCGCGTCGACCAGCCCGACGGTGAACGTCAGGTCGCCGAGCGCCGCCGTCGTGTTCGGATGGCGGCTGGCCTGCGCGGCGCGGAACGAGAGCGCGTCGAACCGCCGCAGGTCACGGTGTTCGTCCGGGATCTCGAACGTGAGCAGATGGTCCTGGCCTCCGTCGAACGAGAAGACGATCCCCCGGCTCTGGTCCGGGTTCGAGCCGTCGTTCGTGAAGCCGTTCCAGAGGTCGCTGGCGGAGTGCGTGAAGTTGCTGTTCGCGTCGTCCATGTTCCCCTCGCGCGGGACGAGGTCGAACGTGACCGCGCCGCCGGAGCTCGACGTCTCCGGCTGGTCGTTCGTCTCGAAGTCGTCGAGGACGAACTTGCCGCTCTCCGACCGCTCGCGGTACTGGAGGTTCGCGACCACGCACGGGTTCGACGTCGGCGCGCCGATCGGCGCGAGATCCTCGTACTGGCGCCAGAGGAACTCCTCGCTCGCGAGGTTCCCCTCGAGGTGGAACTTCAGGAGCGCCAGGAGGTACCCCTTCATGATCCGATGCGTGTTCGCGCGGCCGACCTGGCACGGCCCCTGCGCGACCGACGAGCCGCCGCCGTCGTGGAAGTCGCCGTGCCCGACGCCGTACAGCGAGATGCACTGCTTGGCGTTCGTCGCGCGGTCGTAGATGTTGTACCACTGCGACGAGTCGGACCCGGCGCATCCCCAGACGTCGTTGTCCGCCTGCCCGACCCAGAGGTGGTAGTTCGCCCCGTGCGGGTTCGAGCTCCCGAACTGGCCGAAGTCGACCGGGGCGATCGAGGAGATCAGCCGGATGTCCTCGAGGTCGAAGTTCACCGGGGTGTAGATCCCCTTCACGATCCGGTCGTACGCCCGGACGACGCCGTCGCCGCCCCGGCTGTGGCCGATCCAGACGATCGTGTCGCCGTCGACGTGTCCGTTCAGCGCGCCGCCGTCGATCTTGTCCTGGTTGGCGAGGAGGTACTCCGTGTTGGTCAGCGTCGTCGTGGCCGCGGTGTGGCTGCCGGGCTGCGTGTTGTTCTGGTGGCTCATCACGATGTAGCCGTACGACGCGAGGTGCTCGCCGATGTGGTCGTACCACTGGTAGTTGTGCCCGTTCCCGTGACTGACGACGACGAGCGGGAGCTTCCCCATCGTGGCGATGCCGGTCGGGTAGTAGAGGTCCTGCCCGAGGAAGGAGCCGCCCGAGTAGGTCACCTCCTTCCACGTCAGCGGTCCCGGCTGGGTCAGGTCGTGGACGACGTAGAAGCCGGCCTCGTCGCCGTACCCGTCGGCGAGGTCGACGCCGTCGCGGACGCCGTCCTGGTCGACGTCGATCACCACGTCGTAGCCGACGCCGACGCCCGTCCCCGGCGCCGCCCCGGAGAGCGTCCCCGGGTCGAGCGTGAACGAGTTCGCCTGCATCCCGCCCGCGGAGAACGAGAACGGCGTCGGAGCGCCGCGCACGTCCGTCAGGGTCGGGTCGGCCTCCCACTCCGCGAGCGTCTTCGCCGCCGTGACGTAGACGTCGGCGGTCGCCCCGGCGAGGTTCGGGAACCGGAACGCGTCGAGCGCGAACTCGACCGGCGTCCCCTGGTTGAACGTCCGGTGGTGGACGAAGTGCGGGGCCTGTCCGGTCGAGCGCCCGGCGAGCTCGGTGTTGCGACGGCGGAGGTGCGCCGAGGCGCCGTCGCTGAAGTCGTAGCCGGACGGCGCCAGCGGGTCGACCACCGCGACGACCATGAACACGTCGAGCCCGTCGAGGGCGAGGTCGACCGGGATCGGGCAGAGGACCGACAGGTGGCCGGACGCCGGGATCGTCCCGAGCGGGACGACCATCGCGGCCGGCGTGAAGCCGAGGTCGACGGTCTCGCCCGCGATCTCGGCCGGGCCGGGGGAGACGTCGACGAGCGCGGTCGCGGCGCGGAACGGAGCCCCGCTCACCTCGATGAGCACGCGGTCGGCCATGTAGACGTCGAGGGCGCGGCGCCCGTCGAGTGTGAGCTCCGCGCCGTCGGCGGCGGCGGAGAACGAACAAAGGAGCGTCGCGACGGCGAGGGCCGTCCCGTGGCGGTGTCGTGCTTGCACGCGCGGGTCCTCTTCTTCTCGGTGTGGGTTCGGGGGGGGAAAGCGATCGGACGGTGGCGGCACCCGACCGCCGTCGGCGAGTGTAGCACATCGTCCCCCTCCCCCTCCGAACGTTAGGCTGCGTCGGATGGGCGGCGTGCGGCTACGAGGCGTGGAGCGGACGGTCGCCGGCGAGCTCCACCTCGCCGGCGTCGACCTCGCGATCCCGCCCGGCCGCGTCACCGCCCTGCTCGGCCCGACGCGCGCCGGGAAGTCGTCGCTGCTCCGCCTCGTCGCCGGCCTCGACCGCCCGACGCGCGGCGAGGTCCGGGTCGAGGGCTCGGTGGCGATGGTCTACCAGGAGTTCGTCAACTACCCCTCGCTCACGGTGTTCGAGAACCTCGCGTCACCGCTCCGCGTGGCGCGCGTGCGGCGCGACGAGATCGATCGGCGGGTGCGGCGGATCGCGGACCGCCTGCGCCTCGACGGACTGCTCGACCGGCGCCCGGCCGCGCTCTCCGGCGGGCAGCAGCAACGCGTGGCCCTCGGCCGCGCGCTCGCCAAGGACGCGGACGTCGTCCTCCTCGACGAGCCGCTCGCGAACCTCGACCTGAAGCTGCGCGAGGAGCTCCGCGGCGAGCTCCGCCGGCTGTTCGTCGACGGCCGCCGGACCGTGCTCCTGGCGACGACCGACCCGGCCGAGGCGCTCTCGTTCGGGGGGGACGTCGTCCTGCTCGAGGAGGGGCGCGTCGTCTCCCACGGGCCGGCCCGGGAGCAGTTCGATCGCCCGCGCGACCGCCGGACCGCCGCCCTGTTCGGCGACCCGCCGATGCAAATCCTCCCGCTCGTCCGGACCGGAGAGGGCGCGCGCGCCGCGCTGTCGCTGGCGACCGGCGTGCCGCTCCCGGCGGGCCCCCTCGCCGCGCCGTCGTTCGCCGCGTCGGTCCCGGCGCACGGCGCGACGCTCGGCGTGAGACCGCACCACTTCTCCCTCTCCCCGCGGGGGCCGGACGCGGTCCGCCTCGACGCGGAGTGGGAGGACGCCGAGCGGCTCGGCGACTCGACGCGCGTCCGGTTCCGCCATCGGGGCCTCCCCCTGCGGATGCTCCTCACCGGCCGCGCGGCCGACGACGAGGGACCGACCGACCACGTCTGGCTCGACCCGCGACGCGCGGTCGTGTTCGACGCGGACGGGCGGCGGATCGCGACGGAGGGGGCGCCGCATGGCGGAGATTGAGCTGCGCGACCTGGCGCACCGGTACGCCGGCGCGGCCGACTGGGCGCTCCGGCCGCTCGACCTGACGCTCGCGGACGGCGAGATCCACGCGCTCCTCGGGCCGTCGGGGTGCGGGAAGACGACGCTCCTGAACCTCGTCTCGGGGCTCCTCTCCCCGACCCGCGGCGCCGTCCGTCTCGGCGACGCGGACGTCACCGCGCTCGGGCCGCGCGAGCGCGGAGTCGCTCAGGTGTTCCAGTTCCCGGTCGTCTACGAGACGATGACCGTCCGCGGCAACCTCGAGTTCCCGCTCCGGAACCGCGGCGTCCCCGCGGCGGTGCGGCGGCGCCGCGCGGAGGACGTGGCGGCGCGGCTCGACCTCGACGCCCTCCTCGATCGCTCGACGCGCGGGTTGCCGGCCGACGTCCGCCAGCGGATCGCCCTCGGCCGCGGGCTGGTTCGCGAAGACGTCGCGGCCGTCCTCCTCGACGAGCCGCTCACCGCCGTCGACCCCGCCGCCCGCGGCGCGCTGCGCGACTCGCTCCGCGCCGCCCACCGGCGGATCGCGTCGACCCTGGTGTACGTCACACACGACCAAGGCGAGGCGCTCGCGATCGCCGACCGCGTCGTGGTGATGGATCACGGTCGCGTCGTCCAGCAAGGGACGCCGCGCGAACTCCTGACGCGCCCGGCCGACGTGTTCGTCGCGCGCTTCCTCGGGTCGCCCGGCATGAACCTCCTCCCCGGCGGCGTCGAGGCGGGCGCGGTCCGGCTCGGCGGCGACGGCCGCCGGGTCGTCGGGGTCCGTCCGGAGGACGTCCGGTTCGCCCCCGCGGACGGCGCCGAGGGCGTCGCCGCCGACGTCGAGGAGGTCGTCGACGAGGGGCACCGCCGACTCGTCCTCGCGCGGATCGGCGACCGGCGCGTCGTCGCGGCCGTCCCCGACCCCGAGCCGGCTCCGTCCCCCGGCGCCTGCCGCGTCACGTTCGACGCCGCGCGGGCCGTGGAGTTCGTCGACGGCGAGGCCGCGTCGTGAGCGAACGCCCGCGCGACGACCGCTCGTGGTGGCTGGTCCTCCCGGTCGTGCTCGCCGTCTCGTTCTCGGCGATCGTCCCGCTGATGACGGTCGTGAACTACTCGGTCCAGGACATCCTCTCCCCGGACCAGCGCGTCTTCGTCGGCTGGGAGTGGTTCCGGAAGGCGCTCCGCGACCCCGAGCTCCACGCCGCCTTCGGACGTCAGCTCGGGTTCTCGGCCGCGGTCCTCCTGATCGAGCTGCCGTTCGGACTCGGGCTCGCCCTCCTCATGCCGAGGCGCGGCGCGCTCGCCGGCTTCTCGATGGCCGCGCTCGCCCTCCCGCTGCTCGTCCCGTGGAACGTCGTCGGAACGGTCTGGCAGGTCTTCTCACGACCGGACATCGGGCTCGGCGGCCGCGCGGCTCGCGCGCTCGGGCTCGACTACGACCCGACGCTCGATCCGGTCGACGCGTGGGCGACGGTGCTGGCGATGGACGTCTGGCACTGGACTCCGCTGGTGACGCTCCTCGCGTACGCCGGGCTGAAGGCCGTACCGGAGCCGTTCTACCGGGCGGCGGCGATCGACGGCGCCTCGCGGTGGCAGGTGTTCCGCCACGTCGAGCTGCCTCGGCTGAAGAGCGTGCTCACGATCGCGCTCCTGCTGCGGTTCATGGACAGCTTCATGATCTACACCGAGCCGTTCGTCCTGACCGGCGGCGGCCCGGGGAACGCGACCACGTTCCTGAGCCAGACCCTGACCCGCCTCGCCGTCGGTCAGTTCGACCTCGGGCCGGCGGCGGCGTTCTCGCTGATCTACTTCCTGATCGTGCTCGCGACGAGCCACGTCTTCTACACCGCGCTCACGCGCCGCGAGCGGGAGGAGGGGCGATGAGGCGCGGGCTCCTCTGGCTCTGGCTCGCCGCCACGTTCCTCCCGATCGGGTGGATGGTCTCGATGTCCCTGAAGGGGAACGACGAGATCCTCGGCGGGTTCACGGTCTGGCCGGACGCGCCGACGCTCGCGAACTACCGGACGATCTTCACCGACCCGTCGTGGTACGGCGGCTACCTGAACTCGCTCGCCGCGACGCTCCT
>JAUIEL010000812.1 GCA_030428825.1 bacterium | reverse complement strand
CGGGCTCGCTCCCCCCTCCCCCCTCGCGGCCTCGCCCGTTCCCCCGGAGCGGCCCGGAGAGGGCCCGACATGGCGACCCGAATGGCGAAACGCGACTACTACGAGGTGCTGGGCGTCGAGCGAGGCGCCTCGAACGACGACATCAAGCGCGCGTATCGCAAGCTGGCGTTCCAGTACCACCCCGATCGGAACAAGGGCGACGCCCAGGCCGAAACGAACTTCAAGGAGGCGGCCGAGGCGTACCAGGTCCTCTCCGACGAGAAGAAGCGGAAGATCTACGACCAGTTCGGCCACCGCGGCCTGGAGGGGGCCGGCGCCGGACCGCGCGGCTTCTCCGGGGTCGAGGACATCTTCTCCGCGTTCGGCGACATCTTCGGCGGCGGCGGCGGAGGCGGCTCTCCGTTCGAGGACCTGTTCGGGTTCGGGCGCGGCCGCGGTCGCGGTCCCCGGGCCGAGCGCGGCGCCTCGCTGAAGTGCCAGCTCTCGCTCGAGCTCGACGAGGTGATGAGCGGCGTCGAGAAGACGATCGAGCTCCGCCGTCAGGAGAACTGCGAGGAGTGCGCCGGGACGGGCGCCGAGGGGTCCTCGGGCCGCGTCCCGTGCTCCGACTGCGGCGGCGCCGGCCAGATCCAGGTGTCGCAGGGGTTCTTCGCGATCCGGCAGGCGTGTCCGCGCTGTCGGGGCGAGGGGACCGTGGTCGAGAAGCCGTGCGGCTCCTGCCGCGGCTCCGGCCGCACCCCGATGAAGCGGGAGATCACCGTCCGCATCCCGGCCGGAGTCCAGGACGGCACCCAGCTCCGGGTCTCCGGCGAGGGCGAGCCGGGCCGGAACGGCGGGCCGCGCGGCGACCTCTACTGCTTCGTGCAGGTGAACGCGCACCCGATCTTCGAGCGCCACGACGACGACCTCCTGTGCGAGATGCCGATCGCGTTCTCGCAGGCCGCCCTCGGCACCGAGGTCGAGGTCCCGACGATGCGCGGGAAGGAGCTTCTGAAGATCCCCCGCGGGACGCAGACGCACAAGGAGTTCACGCTGCGCGGCCAAGGCCTCCCGAACGTCTACGGCCACGGCCGAGGCGACCTGAAGGTCCGGGTCGTCATCGAGACCCCGAAGAAGCTCTCCCCCCGACAGGAGGAGCTGCTCCGCGAGTTCGCGAAGACCGAGGACCTCCAGGTCGGACCGCAGCGGAAGGGTTGGTTCGACAAGGTCAAGGAGATGTTCGACTGATGGGACGCAAGCGCAACGACGACGAGGCGGTCGACACGCCCGACGCCGCGCCGAGCCCGGAGGCCGACGCGCCCGAGGAGGCGACGTCCGAACTCGAGGCCGAGCGGGACGAATGGAAGGAG
Organism: bacterium; assembly: GCA_030428825.1. Taxonomy (GTDB): domain Bacteria; phylum Planctomycetota; class B15-G4; order B15-G4; family JADJEK01; genus JAUIEL01. The sequence goes on along the minus strand of JAUIEL010000812.1, from coordinate 1,356 downwards.
CGCTACCAGCGCGCCCTCGCCGACGCCGAGAACGCGCGGAAGCGCCACCAGCGCGAGACCGCGGAGACGCGTCAGTACGCGATCTCCGAGCTCGCGCGCGAGCTGCTCGGAGTGATCGACAACCTGGAGCGCGCCCTGGACGGCGTCCCGGAGGATCGCGCCGGCGACCCGCTGGTGACCGGCGTCCGCCTCGTCGCGGACCAGCTGCAGGCGACGCTCGGAAACCACGGCGTCGTGCCGATCGACGCGCTCGAGCAGCCGTTCGACCCGATGCTCCACGAGGCGATCCAGCAGGAGGAGCGCGACGACGTCCCTCCGGGGACCGTGATCGAGGAGCTGATGCGGGGCTACCGCGTCGCGGACCGTCTGCTCCGGGCGAGCGTGGTCCGGGTCTCGAAGGCCGCGACGGCGAACACTGAAGGCGAGGGCGGCGCGCGGCCGAAGAACGACGAGGACGCCCTCGGCGAGGAGTGACCGACCGATGCCGACCTACGACTACGAGTGCCGCGCCTGCGGACACCGGTTCGAGGCGTTCCAGAGCATCACCGAGGGTGCGCTCCGGAAGTGCCCGGAGTGCAAGAAGCTGAAGCTGAAGCGCCTCATCGGCACCGGCGCGGGCGTGATCTTCCGTGGAAGCGGTTTCTACGAAACGGATTACCGCTCCTCCTCCTACCAGGACGCCGCCAAGAAGGAGTCGTCCGGCGAGACGAAGGCGGACGGCGGCGCGTCCTCGCCGAAGGAATCGAGCGGCTCGAGCGGCTCCGACTCGAAGGGGAAGAGCGAGGGGAAGTCCGGGGGCGCGGCGAAGAAGAAGGGTGGCGGGTCGAAGGCCGACTGACCCGGCCGCCCCGTGCTATACCTCCGCTGGCATGCCTCTCCCCGCCAAGACGAAGATCGACCGTGAGCTCGACAACGAGGTCGCCCTCGCCGGCGACCTCGCGACCCGCGCGCTCGTCTGGAAGAGCCGCCCGACCCGCCTCGAGCTCTCGTTCAACAACCTCTGCAACCTCAAGTGCATCATGTGCGCCAAGTCGGACGACGAGCCGAACTGGCTGCTCGACAAGGACGTCGGGATCAAGTTCCTCGACGACGTCCTGCCGTGGGTGCTGCACTGGACGCCGTCCGCCAACTCCGAGCCGCTCCTGAACGACGTCGACCTCCTCGTCGACATGGCGCAGAAGCACACGGCCTGGATGCACCTGATCACCAACGGCACGCTCCTGACGCCGGAGCGGTACGACAAGGTGCGCGAGCGGCTCCACAAGCTCTGGATCTCGATCGACGCCGCGACCAAGGAGACGTTCGAGAAGATCCGGGTCCCCGCCAAGTGGGACCCGGTGATGGCGAACATCCGCG
>JAUIEL010000811.1 GCA_030428825.1 bacterium | reverse complement strand
CGGCCGGATCCTCGACGTGATCCCGATCCCCGGACACCACTCGCAGCACGTCGCGTTCTACGACCGGCGGACGGCGACGCTCCTGACCGGCGACTCGCTCTACCCGGGCCGGCTGTACGTCTTCGGCGCGCAGTCGCAGGGGAACTGGCCGATCTACCAGGCGAGCGTGAAGCGGCTCGTCGACTTCACCGCGACCAAGGACCTCTGCTGGGTCCTCGGCACGCACGTCGAGATGACGAACACGCCGGGAATCGACTTCCCGCTCGGCGCGCCGACCCACCCGAACGAGCGCCCGCTCCAGCTCGAGCGGAAGCACCTCCTCGAGCTGCACCAGGCGATCCAGGCGATGGGATCGAACCCGGTGATCGAGGTCCACGACGACTTCATCGTCTACCCGACCGGCTGACCGGCGCCGATCGGGGGCGGATTCCTCGAGCAGGATCCGCTCCCCGCGGCATTCCCCGGGGCATGAACGACACGCACGCCGCCGACTCCCGCGCCCCCCACGCCCAGGATCCCGAGGCGCTCCTCTCCCGGAGCGGCTGGATCCGCGGCCTCGCCCGCCGGCTCGTCCGGGACGAGCACCTCGCCGACGACCTGGCGCAGGATGCGGCGGTCGCGGCGCTGACCCACCCGGAGTCGGCGTCGCGCTCCCCTCGCGCCTGGCTCACGACGGTCCTCCGGAATCGCGCGCGGGAGGCCGCGCGCCGGACCGAACGCCGGACGCGTCGCGAGCACGGGGCCGCGACCGCCGGCGCCGCGCCCCCTGCGTCCGACGTCGTGGAGCGCGCGCAGCTCCACGCCGCGGTGGTCACCGCGGTCCTCGGCCTCCACGAGCCGTACCGCGAGGTCGTCCTCCTCCGGTTCTTCGACGACCTCCCGCCGCGGAGGATCGCGAAGCGGCTCGGCGTCCCGGTCTCGACGGTCCACACCCGGCTGACGCGCGCGATCGACCGCCTGCGGGTCGAGCTCGACCGGCACCACGGCGGTGACCGGACGGCGTGGCTCGGCGCGGTGGCGTTGCTGACCCGACCGGAGGCGACGCTCGGGACGGGCGCGACCGTCGTCGCCGGCGCGGCGGCCGTGCTGATCGGCGGGGCGGCGGCGTTCCTCGCTCGCGACGAGCCGCCGGAGCCGTCGCCGCCGCCAATCGTCGCGGCCGCGCCGGCCGCCCCCGCCGTCGAGCCGCGCGACGACGAGGACGACGAGCCCCGCTCGGAGTCGACGACCCTCGAAGACCCGGAACCGCTCTCGCCGTTCGAGCACCCCGCCGACGGCCGCTCCGCGCCTTCGGAGTCGATCGCCCCCCGCTCCGCGACGACGCGTCCGCCGGCGCCGCCGCGGCCCGCGGACTCGGCGGAGCCGGCCTCCCCGAACGGGCAGTCGGACGTGCGGTCCTCTCCGGTCGAGCGGCGCCGGCTCGGCGCGCTGCGCGACGTGATCGCCGGCTACTTCCGGGCGCGGGCCGAGGAGGACTACCGGGGCATGACCCGCGGCGTCGAGAGGATCCGCGCGTTCGGCGACGTCGCCGCGCTCCCGCCTCGAGATCTCCGGTACGTCCTCTCCGCGCCGATCTTCCCCGACCACCGCGCTCCCCGCGGGACCGTGCTGGAGCGGTCGGCCGAGTTCCGCCTGGCCGCCGGACGAACCCTGCAGGTGCGCTACCTCCTGAGCGTTCCCGGATGCCGCTCGGGTTCGAAGCGCTTCCTCGGGGGAAACACCGAGAAGACGTCCTCCCCGTGCGTCCTGCTGCTTCCGCCGCGCGGACGGTCCGACGCCCTGCGGACGTGGTTCGAGGAGACGGTCCCGCGCGCGCTCCGCGAGGTCGCGTTCGTGATCGCCCCCGATCCCGCTCGGTACGGAGGGCCGGACGTCGAGTGGGACTCCGAAGAGGGGCGTCAGCGCGCGTTCTTCGCGTTCACGGACGTCTCCAAGCAGTTCGACGTCGACCGCGGCCGGCTGTTCCTCGACGGCACCGTGGAGAACGTCGACCCGTTCGCGGCCGACCTCCCGATGCTCTTCTGCGGCGTCGTTCGCCGGGGAGGAATCGGGCGCGTTCCCGACGGATCGCCGAACGTCGGCCACCTCCATCGGATCGACCTCGAGGGCTGGGACGACGACCGCCCGTTCGACACGTTCGTCGCGGGCCTCGAGAAACGCTTCGCCCCCACCGCGCTCGACTGGACGTCGTCGACGACCGTCCAGTCGAGCGCGTACTGGCTGTCGCTCTCGCATCCCGACCAGCGGTTCGACCCGGCCCGCCCGCTGCGGGTGAAGGCGTCGGTCCACCGGGCGACGAACACCTTCCACGTCGCCGCCGATCCGCGCGTCCTCGGCTACACGATCCACCTGAACGACGACCTCGTCGACCTCGACCGACCGGTCCGCGTCGTCCACTCGACCCTGAACGCCGACGGCACCACCGCCGACGACGCCCGCACCGTCTTCGAGGGGACGAAGGAGCGGAGCCTCGAGTTCGCCCTCCAGTGCTGGTTCCTGAACCTCTCCGGGAATCTCGGGGAGGCGTATGTCCACTCGATCGAGATCGAGCTCTGACGGGGGCGCCGCCGGAGGCGCCCCCGCGTGACGGGCGAAGACCCCGCCCTCGCCCGGTTCGCGGCCGCGAGCGACGACGTCCGCCTCCTCCGCGCGCTGGAGGTCGTCGCGGCGGACTGAGCTCGGACTGGCGAACCGCGGTCGGAATCCGCACGATCGATGCCGTCTCGACGCCCCTCC
>JAUIEL010000810.1 GCA_030428825.1 bacterium | reverse complement strand
GCCACCTCGTGTCGGCCCGGTCGTCCGAGGACCAGCAGCGGATCCGCGAGCTGGTGAAGGAGGCGCTCGACGAGCCGTCGCGGTTCACGCGGCCCGCCCCCGACCCGCTCCCGGCGCACCCCTGAGGCGCGGCGGGCGATGGGTCCGCTGTCGGCGCTCGTGCTCCTCCTGACCGCCGCGGACGCGGTGACGATCCGCACGCCGCGGCTCGTCGTCGAGGTCCGCCCCGAGGTGTCGGCCGACGCGCGCGCGCTCGCCGACGCCGCGGACGCGCGGTACGCCGAGGCGGCGGAGCGCCTCGGGCTCTCGCCGCCGACCGGCGACGACGCGCCGCGGCTGGTCTACTTCGGGAGCCACGAGGCGAAGGCGCTCGAGGAGGGATCGATCGCGGACGTCTCGGTCGCCGACGACGGGTCGAGCGCCGCCGCCGTGGTCGAGGACGGCGTCGCGCGCGCGGACGGCCGGGCGGAGTCGCTCCTGCTGTTGCGGCGCGCGTTCGGCCCTCCGTCCCGCGCCGCGCTCGAGGTCGGAGCGACCCTGGTCCTCGCGGACGAGGAGACCCGCGCCCACTGGCGGGCGGCGGCGGCCTGGGTCGAGGCGGCGGGCGAGGCGACGCCGATCGGCGGCCTCCTCGACGACGCCCGGTTCGCGGACCGCTCCCGCCTCGTGAACGACCCGCTCGCGGCGGTCCTGGTGACGGTCCTCCTCGCCGCGGGCGGCGCCGACCGGCTGGCGGCGGCGTGGCGCGGCGACCGCCTCGACGAGGAGCTCCTCGACGGACCGTACCGGGCGCGGCTCGCCGCGCTGGCGGAGGAGCACGACGGCTGGATGGAGCGGCGGCGACGGACGCGGGCGCGGCACCGGACCGAGGTCGACGCGCGCGGCGTCTGCTTCGCGCACGAGGGGTACTCCGTCCACGACGGGTACGCCTCCGCGCGCGCCGACCGCTCGCTCGCCCGGGTGCGCGGACTCGGCGCCGACGCGATCTCGCTGACGCCGTTCGGTTACTACCGCGACGCGCGCGCGCCGGAGGTCCGCTGGCTGCGCCGCACGCCGCCGCCGGGCCGCCGTCAAGGGACGGAGACCGACGAGGCGATCCTCGTGGCGGGGCGCCGCGCCCAGGGACGCGGACTGACGGTCATGCTGAAGCCTCACCTCTGGGGGCACGGCTGGTGCGGCGAGATCGAGATGGCCTCGCCCGCCGAATGGGACGCGTGGTTCGAGGCGTACGGCGAGTTCCTGGTCCACCACGCCCTCCTCGCCGAGACGGGCGACTTCGAATGGTTGTCGATCGGCTGCGAGCTGGTCCGCACGACCGGGGAGACCGCCGGGTGGCGCGCGCTGGCCCGGCGGGCGCGGCGGCTCTTCGCGGGCGGCCTCACCTACGCCGCGAACTGGGGCGAGGAGATGGAGCGGATCGGGTTTGCCGACGCGCTCGACGCGGTCGGGGTCGACTGCTACTTCCCGCTCGCCGACGGGGCGTCGCCGTCCGACGACGAGCTGCGGGAGGGGGCGGCCGCGGCGCTCGCGAGGATCGCCTCGCTCGAGGCGCGGTACCGGCGCCCCGTCGTCCTGACCGAGATCGGCTTCCCCGCCCGCGCTCGGGCCTGGGACGACCCGCACCGGGGGCGCGGTCCGGAGCCGGCGACGCGCGGGGACCAGGCGCGCTGCCTCCGGGCGTTCGTCGAGGCGTTCGCCCGGCAGGAGGCGCCCCGCGTGCGCGGGTTCTACGTCTGGAAGTGGCCGACGCTCGAACGGTTCGAGGAGCGCGATCGGATCGACTTCTGGCCCGCCTCGGACGCGGCGCTCGACGCGCTCCGCGACGGCTTCCGCTGAGCGATCGCGCCGGGCGAGTCCTCGGCGTCGGTTTCCTCGGTCGCGGGGTCGTGGACGTGGGTCGGCCCCGCCCCGCGACCGACGACGCCGCGCGCGCTTCTTCCGCCGGGTTCGGCGCCTCGGCCGGAGGCGTCGGCGACGTCGACGGGGACGGATCGGGCTGCCCGCCGGAGGGAGGGCGCGAGACGAGCGGAGATCAGGACCGGACGCCGTCGATCAGGACGACGCCGAGCGAGCCGAAGAAGATCACGCCGAACCACGCGGCGAGGACGGGGTGGAGGACGTCCTTGTCGCCGAGGTTTCGCATCACCGCGTCGAAGGCGAAGTACGCCGCGCAGATCAGGATCGAGATCACCATCCCGAGCAGCAGCGACCGGCTGTGCTGGTTCAGGACGAACGGCAGGCCGAGCAGCAGCAGGAGGACGTTCGAGAGCGGGAACGTCAGGTGGTAGTGGAGGAGGACCTTCCACTTCGCCTGGCCGGTCCGCCCGAACAGGAACTCCGCCTGCGAGTACGACAGGTCGTACGGCCCGCGCTCCTGGGACTCGACGAGCTGCGGCGTGAGCGATTCGGGGAGCGTGCGCCGCTCGACGACCTTCCCCCCCTCGCCGTCCTCGACCTCGACCGAGTAGACGAACCGCCGCTCCGCCTCGTCCCACACCGCCTCCGCGCCGAGCGTCGGCGGCTCCTCCGAGTCGAGGACCGACACGTCGAAGCTGCCGATGACGCGCCGGTTCGCGTCGTAGTCGCGGACGAAGACGTACCGGTTCTCGCCGCAGCGGTACCGGCCGTCGATCAGCCGCTCGGTCCGCCCCTCGAACAGGAGCTCCTTCACCCGCTCGCGGCTGTCGGCGAGCCCGGGGGCGACGTACTGCTGGACGAGCCCCATCAGGACCGCCAGCAGGAAGG
>JAUIEL010000809.1 GCA_030428825.1 bacterium | reverse complement strand
GCCGAACGCGCGCGTCTACATGCTCGCCGAGGCGAAGGGGCACCGCCTCGTCCTCCCGTACACGCCGACCCTCTCGAACTCGTTCGCCGAGTTCTTCGTCGAGCTGAAGAACTTCCGGATGCGGCGCGGGAAGCTCGCCGCCTCGCTGCTCGAGCGCGGGTATCACTTCCTCCTCGTCAACCGCGGCTGGGTCGTCTGGAGCGTCCGCCACTCGGCGGTCGACCGTCCGGTGCTGCAGGCGACGATGCACCAGCTCGACCTCTTCCTCGACAAGCACTGCCGGCTGGTGGCGCGGCAGGGGGACATCTCGCTCTACCGGTTCAAGGAGACGGAATGAGCGGCGGGCCGGTCTTCGTGATCGCGGTGACGCACGAGAGCGGACACGCCGCCGACGCGCTGGCGGACGGGCTGGCGCGCCTCCGCGAGGAGAGCCCGCGCCGCGTCGACGCGGTCGTCGTCGACAACGCCTCGACCGACGACACCGTCGACCGGCTGCGGGCGCGCGGCGTCGACGTCGTGGAGAGCCCGGAGAACCGCGGCTGGAGCGCCGGCAACAACCTCGGCCTCGCCCGCCTCCCGAACGACGCGGAACACGTCCTCCTCCTGAACCCCGACGTCCGGGTCCCGGCCGACGCGCTCGAGCGTCTCGCCGCGCCGCTCGACGCGGACCCCGCCGTCGGCGCGGCCGTCCCGAGGCTGCGCCGCCCCGACGGGTCGCTCCGCTCGGGCGCGCTCCCCGCGTACGACCTCGCCGACGCGCTCCTCGGCGTCTTCGGCCGCCGGCGCTGGAAGGTCCGACGGCTCGCCCGGACGATCGCGAACGGCGGCGCGGTCGTCCCGCTCGACGGCGCCTACCCGGAAGGGGGATGTCTCCTCCTCCGCCGCGGGGCGCTCGACGCGGTCGGGCCGTTCGACGAGCGGTTCTTCCTGTTCTTCGACGACGCGGACCTCGGCCGCCGCCTCGCCGCCGCCGGATCGACCGCCGTCCTCGCGACCGCCGCGATCGTCGACGAGGCGAGGGAGAAGGGGTCGCGCGCGGCGCCGGCCGGCGACGCGGCGGAGGAGCGGATCGAGCGGTACCGCCGGTACCTCGAGGCGGAGCTCCGGTACTACGACAAGTGGTGGGGACGGAGCGCGGCGCGGCGGATCGCGCGGCTCCGGCTCGCCGTCGACCTCCCGCTGCAGGAGCGGCGCTGGCGGCGGCGGCACGGGATCGCCGGGGTCGCGGCGCGCGCCCGACCGGTCGTCGAGGCGTTCCTCGCGGAGCGCGCCGGGCCGTCGCCGGTCCCGCCGGCCGCCCCGACCTCTACGACTTCCCCGAACGCCCCGTCCGAGGACCCGCCGTGAGCCCCCCCCGCCGCCGCACGCTCTGGATCGTGACGCAGGTCTACGTCCCCGACCCGGCGAGCCTCGGCCAGCACATGCACGACGCGGCGAAGGAGCTCGCCCGGCGCGGCTTCGACGTCCGCGTCACGACGTCGGCCCGCGGCTACGACGACCCGTCGGTCCGGTACCCGGCGAAGGAGTCGCGCGACGGCGTGACGATCCGCCGCCTCCCGCTCTCGTCGTTCGGGAAGCGCTCGATCCCGATCCGCGTCCTCGGCGCGCTCGCGTTCCTGACGCAGGCGACGGTCCGCGGCCTGTTCACGCGGGACCTCGGCGCGATCCTCGTCTCGACCTCCCCGCCGATGGGGTCGCTCGCCGCCCTCGTCGTCGGCGCGCTCCGGCGGGCGCCGGTCACCTACTGGTGCATGGACGTCAACCCGGACCAGGCGATCGCGCTCGGCAAGGTCGGCGCGGGCTCGCTCCCCGCCCGCCTGTTCGACCGGCTGAACCGGGCGATCCTCGGCCGCGCCCGGAAGGTCGTGGCGATGGACCGGTTCATGGGCGAGCGCCTCGAGGCGAAGCGCCCTCTCGGCGACCGGCTCGAGGTCGTCCCGCCGTGGCCGCACGAGGACGCCCTCGCGGCGGCGGACGGGACGGCGTTCCGGCGGGCGCACGGGCTCGAGGGGAAGTTCGTGGTGATGTACAGCGGCAACCACTCCCCGGCCCACCCGCTCGACACGATCCTCGCCGCCGCGCGCCGACTCCGCGACCGGGACGACGTCCGGTTCGTCTTCGTCGGCGGCGGCGTCGCGAAGGAGGAGGTCGACGCCGAGGTCGCGGCCGGCGCGCCGAACGTCCTCTCGCTCCCGTACCAGCCGCTCGAGACGCTCGGCGAGTCGCTCTCGGCCGCCGACGTCCACCTCGTCTCGTTCGGCGAGGCGATGGTCGGGATCGTCCACCCGTGCAAGGCGTACGGCGCGATGACCGTCGGCCGCCCCCTCCTCCTCGTCGGCCCCGCCGGCTGCCCCGTCGCCGAGCTGATCGACCGCCACGACGTCGGCTGGCGCGTCGACCACGGCGACGTCGACGGCGCCGCCGCCCTCGTCACGTGGCTCGCCGACGGCGACCGGGCGGAGCTCGCGGCCCGCGGCGAGCGCGCGCGGGAGGCGATCCGGACCGCGCTGTCCAAGGACGCGCTCTGCGGGAGGTTCGGCGAGATCGTGGAGGAGGCGAGCGGGTAGACCGGAGGCGCTCCGGCCGTCGCGGGAGAGGAGCACCGCCCGCTGTCGCTCAGTACTCGACCTTCACCCGTGCCGCGTTCGTGGCGGAGACGCCGTCCGGGGCGCCGGAGTCGAGGAACGCGGACTGGATCTGCACCACTCCGAGGGGCGCCGACCCGGGGATCGTCGCGGCGAACGACAGCGCGCCGGCCGGC
>JAUIEL010000808.1 GCA_030428825.1 bacterium | reverse complement strand
CCCGCTCCGGGTCGAGCGCGCGACGGACGATCCAGTCGAGGTCCTCCGGCAGCGACGGGAGGACCTCGCGCGGCGGCCGCATCCGTCCGTCGCGGACCGCCAGCGCGATCTCGACCACGCTCTTCCCCGCCAGGTCGAACGGGGCGGCCCCGACCAGGAGCTCGTACAGCACGACGCCGAGCGAGAAGACGTCGGTCCGCGTGTCGACGTCGGCGGCGTCGGCGGCGAACTGCTCGGGGCTCATGTACTTGAGCGTGCCGATCAGCTCGCCGGTCGCCGTCCGCAGGACGTCGCGCTCGCCGTCGACCGCGCGCGCGACGCCGAAGTCGATCACGCGCGGACGCCCCGCGCGGTCGACGAGGAGGTTGCTCGGCTTCAGGTCACGGTGGATGATCCCGCGCTGGTGGCCGTGCCGCACCGCGGCGAGGATCTCCCGGAACAGCTCGATCCGCGCCCGGACGTCGAGCCGCTCGTCCGACGCGTACCGCAGCACGTCGCGCGCCCCGTCCACGAACTCCATCGCGAACCACGGCACCTCCAGCCCGGCCTCGCGCGTCGTCCCGGCGTCGTGGATCCTCGCGATCCCCGGGTGGTCGAGACGCCCGAGGATCTCGACCTCCTCGCGGAACCGCTCCACCGCCGTGGCGCTCGCGATCGTCGGCCGGAGCACCTTCAACGCCACGACCCGCTGCGGGTGATCCTGCGTCGCGCGGAAGACCGTCCCCATCCCGCCGCCGGCGATCACGCCGTCGATCGTGAACTCCCCGAGCCGCCGGCCGACGAACCGCTCCGCGAGGTCGACGCTCGCCGACGCCGCGAGCGGCGGCGCCAGGAACGCCTCGTCGTCGTCCTCCTCGAGGAGCGCCCGCACCTCGGCCTCGAGCGCCTCGTCCCCCTCGCACGCCGTCCGGACGAGCGCCGCGCGCGCCTCTCCGTCGAGGTCGAGCGCCTCCTCCACGATGCGGAGCGCGCGGCCGAGGTCGCCTCCGTTCATCGATCGTCTCCCGGGCGGGTCACTCCGGCGGCTCGCCGCCCGCGCCGAGCCGGCGTCGCAGCCAGGCCCGCGCCGTCCGCCAGCCGCGCTCGACCGACCGGGTCGAGAGCCCGAGGTGATGCGCGATCTCGTCGTTCGAGAGCCCGCCGAAGAACCGGAGCTCGACGATCCGGGCGAGGCGCGCCTCCGACGCCGCGAGCTCCTCCATCGCGTCGTCGAGCGCCAGCAGGTCGCCGGCACTCTCCTCGAACGGGACGATCACCTGGTCGAGCGTCACCCGCTCGCGGTCCCCCCCGCGCTTGTCGGTCTTCCGCTTGCGCGCGTGGTCGATCAGGACCGATCGCATCGCCCGGGCGGCGACGGCGAGGAAGTGCGTCCGGTCGTCGAACTCCCCTCCCTCCGCGTGGGCGAGCCGGAGCCACGCCTCGTGGACGAGCGCCGTCGGCTGGAGCGTCTGCGCCCCTCGGGCCGGACCCATCACGCGCCGGGCGATCGCCATCAGCTCGCCGTGCACCAGCGAGAGGAGTTCCTCCGTGGCGCCGTCGTCCCCCGCTCGCATGCGACGGAGCAGGCGGATCGTCCGTTCGGGGTCCGTCATCCTCCGATTGTCGCCGGTGCGGGGCGGTCGGTCCAGACATCACGGCCAGGGGGTCCGGGGCGGCTCTCGACGACGAGACGCGACGCGACCCCGTGCGCCGACACGCTTTCCGACGATTTCACGTCTGAAACGCCGGCGCGGGGGCGCGGGCCCGAGCGCCGGCCCTTCCCGCCCCGCGCTGTTTCGCCGGTGGAACGCGCGCGGCGCGGCGGGCGCGGCGGGACGATCGAGGCTCCGGTTCCCGCAGAAGACGCCCCCCCTGGAGGCCGATCGTCTCCCCATTGCCCGTCGGATCGAATCATGAACGTCGCCACCGTCGCCCGCCAGCTCGCCACGGCTCGTCCATGGCCGTTGTTCCTCCTGCTGCTCGGGATCACCGGCATGGGGTTCCAGCTCGCTGGGGTGGAGATGCCGGAAGGGATCTCCGGCCCGAGCCTCACCCAAGGGGTCACCGTCGCCGCCTGCGCCGTGGCGCTCTGCGCCGCCATCTTGCAGGTCCGCCTCGTCCGAGCCCAATCCGACCTCGAGCAGCTCGAGCTGCTGCGCGGCGAGATCGAACACCTCCACGAGGAGGTTCGGATCGCCCGCCGTGACGCCGAGGGGAAGGAGCGCGCCGAACACGAGCGGAACGAGGCCCGCCGCGCCCGGGACGCCGCCGCGGCGACCCTCGAGCGCCGGAACGTGGAGCTCCAGCGCGTGCGCGACGACGCGGTCGTCGGCATGGTCACCTTCGACCGCACGGGCGGCCTCGCCTTCGCCAACGAGACGTTCCGCCGGATGCTCGGCTACAGCCAGCGCGAGCTGATGAGCAAGACGACCGACGACCTGACGGCGCCGGAGGACATCCCGCGGTCCCTCGAGCTGAGCCTCCAGCTCCGCTCCGGCGTCGCCGACTCCGCCAGCATCGAGAAGCGGTACGTCCGGAAGGACGGCTCGGTCTTCGAGTCGCTCACCCGCCTCACCGTCGTCCGCGACGACAACGGCGAGCCGGAGATGGTCCTCGCCCAGATCGAGGACCGGAGCGAGAGGAACCGGCTGCGCCGGGAGTTGCGCGAGGCGGAGGAGAAGGTGGCGACGCTGACCGCTTAGGTCGCTGCGCGGAGCGGGCGACCGCTGCGCGGGGCGGTTGACCGCTGCGCGGGGCGGGCGTCCGCTGCGCGGGGGGCGAC
>JAUIEL010000807.1 GCA_030428825.1 bacterium | reverse complement strand
CGCGCCCGTCCACCACGAGCGGTGAAGGGACGGGAGGATCGTCCCCGCGGCCTCCGCGAGCCCGTCGCTCGAAGGCCCGACCGGCCGCACGTCGACCAGGTCGTTCACGCCGGGGATCGCTCGCACGGTCGACGGCGGCTCCGACGCCGCCCCGGCGCCCGCCTCCGTCTCCGCGGCGACCGGCCCCGGCGGCCCCTCCACCGCGAGCGGGATCGGCGGCGTCTCGACGGTCCGGTACGCGGCGGCCTCCGGGTCGAACCACGCGAACCCGATCGCCTCCACCGCGTCGACGTCCCCGTGCGTCGGCGTCGCGTCGATCGTCACCGTGCGGCGGCCGACGTCGTCGACCTCGTCCCGGCGCCCGAGGACGTGGAGGCCGTCCCCGAGCGCGAGCGGCGGCGGCGCGCCGGGTTCGACGTCGCCGACCGCGTCGATCGTGACGACGACGCGGAGCGTCTCGCCGACCGAGAGCGCGCGCGGCTCGGCGGTCGCGACGATCGTGAACCGCCCCACCGCGCCGGCGAACGCCGACGGACGCCCGTCGTCGGGGAGCGGGCGGACCCGGACGAGCGCCGGCGCACCGGCCGCGACCGCCTCGTGCCGGTCGGCCGGCGTCCGCTCGAACAGCCCCTCCCGGAACGCCGTCGCGTAGGCGTACCGGAGCGTCGGCGCACCGAGCACCAGCGCGCCCGACGCCGTCGGCACGACCCGTCGTTCGAGCTCCAGCACCGTGAACCGCCGCCCGTCGCGAAGCACGCCGTCGACCCGCCGCGCCGTCCCGGCCCGGTCGTCGAGCGCGAACGTCGTCCGCGCGTCCCCGTCGTCGATCGCGGCGACCCGCGCGTCCGGATGCCCCGCGAGCCACGGGACCCCGAGCTGCACCGGCACGTCGAGCCGGCGCGGGAAGAGCGGGACGAGCGACGAGTCGAGGAAGCCGTCCGCGAACCCGAACCGGATCGTCGCCCGGAACGGCTCGCCGAGGAAGACCTCCTCGCGCGCCGTGACGACCTCGCAGAACGCGACGTCCGGACCGGCCGGCGCCGACGGCTCGGTGAACCACGCGACGTCGCCGTCCCCCACGAGGACCGGCGGCAGCACGAACCGACCCTCGGCCGACGCCGTCGCGCGGACGTCGATCGCGGACCGCGGCCACGGCACGACGGCGCCGTCCCGGAGCGCCCGGACCTCGTCCCGTCGCGGCGGCCCGGCGTCGAGCTCGAGCCCGACGACCTCGGGGAGGACGAGCGACGGCCGGCTCTCGAACCCCTCCAGGCGGACGGTCCAGGTCGCGGTCTCACCGACGGCGACGACCGGCGGCGCCGGCCCGAGCACGACGACGCGCGGTTCCTCCGCGAGGAGCGCGAGCCCCGCCGCCACGACGATCGCGAGGAGGCCGCTCACCAGTCGCGCTCCACGTCCGTGCTCCTCGCCGCGCGGACCGACGCCCGCAGCCGTTCCTTCTCCGCCTCCTTCCGCGCGAGCCGCTCGAACAGCCGCGCGGCGAGGTCCGGCGCCTCGTCGAACCCCTGCGCGACCGCCGTCGGCGCCCGCTCGTCCCGCGGCGGCTCTTCCCCCTCCGTCGCGTCCTCCGGGTCGGCGCGGTCCTTCTTCCGCTCCTCCTCCGCCTTCCGCCGCGCCTCGTCCCGCTTCGCGACCAGCTCGTCCCGCTTCAGGAGCGCGCGCTCGACGTTCCGGCGCGCCGCCGGCCAGTCCGCCCGGCTCGCCGCCGCGCGCGCCCAGGCGTCGCGCGCCGCGTCGACCTGCGCGATCGCGAGGTCGAACGCGAACGGCTCCGCCTCCGGCCCGCTCGCCTGCGACTCGGCCCGCGCCGCCCGCGCCCACGCCGCGCTCCCGAGCACGAAGTCGCGCCGCGGTCCGAACGACGCCCCGCCGCGGACGGCCGCGACCTCCGCCGCGATCTCCGCCTCGCGCGGCCGCCCCGCGGCGAGGGCGGCGAGCGCCTCGTTCCAGAGGAGCTCCGCCGCCGCCTCGTCCCCCGCCGCGGCGACCGCGGCCGCGAACGCGTCGTGCGCCTCGGCGAACCTCCCCTCGCGGAACGCGCGCTCGCCGTCGACGGCCGCCGCGCCCGCGGCGACCAACGCGAGGACCAGCAGCGGCAGCGCGGCCGCGACCGCCGCGCCCTCGCGTCGCGCCGGCGTCGCGGAGACGTCGCCGCTCAGGCGTCCGGCCCTCACGAGCGCGACCAGCAGGAGGAGGATCGCGGCGACGAGCGGCCACTGGAACCGCGTCCTCCGCTCCTCGCGCCTTCCGCGCCTGCGCCGTGATCCGCGAGTCGTAGAGGAGCTCGAGCGGCCGCCCGACGACCGACGCGTCGACGAACGCGCCCCCGGTCGCCTCGGCGATCCGCCGCAGGCCGGCGCCGTCGAGGGCGGTCACGACCTCGCGGCCGGCGCGGTCGGCCAGGAACCCGGCGGCCGGCCCGTCGCCGAGCGGGATCTTCCCGCCCCACGCCGTCCCGTACCCGACCGCGTGGACCGCCACGCCGCGCGCGCGGCACGCCGCCGCCGCCGCGAGCCCCCGCTCGCCGTGGTCCTCGCCGTCGCTCAGCAGGAGGATCGACTCGTGCTCCCCGCCGGCGTCCCCGAGCGCGCCGAGCGCCGCCTCGAGCGCCGCCCCGAGGTCGGTCCCGCCGCGCGCGACGTCGGTCGGCCGGGCGCGCTCCGCGAGCGTCGCGAACGTGGTCGCGTCGCGGGTCAGCGGCACGGCCAGCCGCGCCTCCCCCGCGAAGACGACGAGCGCGAACCGGTC
>JAUIEL010000806.1 GCA_030428825.1 bacterium | reverse complement strand
AGCCCCCAGCCCCCAGCCCTCAGCCCTCCCTCACTCCCCCTCCCCCTCGCAGCAGCTCCTCCTCCGGCGCGTCGTCTCCACCACGTGCCCCCTGCGGTCGAACTCCAGGTGGCAGCACGCGAGGACCGCCTTGCGCAGCGCGTCGCGGCCGCGGCGGGTGCGCGATTTCAGCGCGGTCTCGGAGACGCCGAGGCGGGCCGCGGCGTCGCGGCCGGGGAGCGCGTCGAGCTCGACCAGGCGGACCGCCTCGCGGACGGTCTCCGGGAGGTCGTCGACCATGTCGCGCAGCCAGGCGCCGACCGTCGCGTCGAGCGGGACGTCGTCCTCGTGCTGGCGGTCGGGGACGGCGGCGGCGCGCTCGCGGCGGTTGGCGGCGGCGCGGGCGCGGCGGGCGTCGGTCAGGACGTTCGCGGCGACGCGGAAGAGCCACGGGGCGAGACGTTCCTCGTCCCGCAGGTCTCCGATCCGGTCGTGGATCCGCAGGAACGTCTCCGAGAGGAGGTCGTCCGCCTCGGCGTCCTGATCGACCCGGCGCCGGAACCACGCGCGGAGACGTCCGCCGTACTCCCGCCAGACCTGCTCGGTCCGTTCGCTCACCCGCTCGCCTCGACGCAGCACCTCGCCTCGTCGGGCGACGCCTCGCGGACGCTCGGCGCGTCGTCGGTGACGCGGTACAGCTCCCACTCGTTGCCGTCCGGGTCGGCGTACCAGACCTTCTCCTGACGCGCCCAGCAGCAGACGACGTCCCGCTCGTCCCGCCCGGCGAGACCGCGCGCGGCGAGCCGTCCGCGGGCGGCCTCGAAGGCGGCGGCGTCGTCGACCCGGAACCCGAAGTGGTGCGCCGCGCCGTGGCCGGGTCGGACGCCCGGGTCGTGGGAGAGTCCGAGGACGAGGCCCTCGACCTCGAAGCGCGCGAAGCCGGGGCGGAGCTTCCCGGGTTCGACGCCGAGGAGCGCCGCATAGAAGTCGGTCGAACGCTCGACGTTTCGCACTCTCAGTCCGACGTGGGTCTTCATGGCTCGTCCGCCTCCGTGGTCGGTGTCGTTCGGTTCGAACCGGGAGACGGAGCCGGTCGCCGGCGGACGCGCGGATTCCCGAGGGAATTCGCGGCTACAGCAGGGCGTTCGCCGCCTCGCAGTTCGTCACCCGGCCCGCCGCGTCGTCCCAGGCGAGCCGCTTCCCGACCCGGTAGGCGACGTTGCCGAGGAGGACGGCCTCGGTCAGCGGGCCCGCGGACGAGAAGGGGCAGGTCGTGGCGCCGCGCCCGCGGATCGCCTCGGTCCACTCGCGGTGGTGGCCGATCGAGTCCGGGATGGACGGGGGAGGGGGCGTGAACGTGCGGGCGCGCGCCTCCGGGCCGACGACGTGGCGGTCGTAGTCGGAGACGAGCCAGCCGTCGTCCCCCACGAAGAGGACGCCGTTCGACCACTCCGCGAGCCCGAGCGGCGCGAGGAGGGCGGGGCGGACCGCGCCGTCGTACCAGGAGACGCGGCACGCCGGCCGGGCGCCGTTCGCGGGATGTTCCCAGTCGACGATCGACCACCCGGGGGTCGTCTCCTCGTGGGGCGGCGGCCCCTTCGCGTCGACGCTCGTCGGCGCGGTGAGGTCGAGCGCCCACCACGCCAGGTCGAGGTAGTGGCACCCCATGTCGCCGAGCGTCCCGCCGCCGAACGCCCAGAATCGGCGCCAGCCGGCCGGGTGGTACGCGGAGTGGTACGGGCGAGGCGGCGCGCCGCAGAGCCAGAGGTCCCAGTCGAGCCACTCCGGCACTCGCGGGGTCTCGGTCGGGCGTTCGCCGCCGGACCACGACTTCGAGCAGAAGACGTGGACCTCGCGGACCGGGCCGACCGCGCCGGCCCGGATCGCCTCGACGACCCGACGGTAGTTCGCGCCGGCGTGGATCTGCGTCCCCATCTGGGTGACGGCGCGCACGGCGCTCGCGAGTTCTCGCAGCTCGCGCGCCTGCGACACCGTGTGCGTGAGCGGCTTCTCGACGTAGACGTCCTTCCCCGCCTCGAGCGCGGCCTTCGCGATCGGGAAGTGCGCGTGGTCCGGCGTGCTGACGACGACCGCGTCGAGGGTGTCCATCGCCACGAGGTCGCGCCAGTCCCGGAACGTCCGCGCGTCCGGGTGCCGGGCCGCGGCCTGGTCGAGCGGTCGGCGGTCGACGTCGCAGAGGGCGGCGATCTCCTCGTGCGCCACGGCGGCGAGGTTGCCCGCCCCGCGGTTGCCGACCCCGACCACGCCGATCCGCAGGCGGTCGCGTCGACGCGCGAGGGCGCGCGGGCCGGCGAGGAGGGTCGCGCCGGCGGCGGCGCCGGTGGCGGCGAGGAACGAGCGTCGGTTCATCGGTCTCTCCCGGGCGACGGGGCCATGCTCTCGATCGGTGCCTGCACGGTCAAGGTGGCGGCGACGGGACGGACGTCCGTGCGTGTCGCTTCGTCGTCGCCCGTGCGCACGTTTCGAGATCCAACGTTCGGGAGCACGCGATCGACGGGATCGACGTTTCCGGCCCGGGCGTGCGGGCGTTCGTCGCGCTCCCCCGCGTGTCGGCCGGACGGGGGGTCACCCGGCCCCGCCGGAGGCGTCTCTCCGTGTGTGTCGGGACGGCGCGGGAGCGAGCTATCATGACGGCGATGAGTCTCTCTCCGGACACCACGCGCCACTGGACCTACGCGGACTACTGCGCGCTCCCCGACGACGGCCGCCGGTACCAGATCGTCGAAGGGGAGCTGTTCGTGAGTCCGGCGCCGATCGTGAAGCACCAGGCGGTCC
>JAUIEL010000805.1 GCA_030428825.1 bacterium | reverse complement strand
CGCCCGGCGCCGCACCGGTCAGGGCGAGGGAGAACGTCTTCCCGAGGACTGGCTCGTCCGCGGCGAGCGCCGGCTGCGTCACCCCGCAGCCGCTCCCGACCGGCGTCGCGGCGGCCGGCGCGCCGGGCACGACGTCGACGCTCCAGTTGTCGTAGAGGTTGGTGAGGGAGTACCCCCCGCCGCCGGTCGAGTTCGCGGTCGTGAACCCGAACGTCAGCGGGGCTCCGGCGGACGAGAAATCCGGATGCGATCCGTCGTCGACGTCGATCCGCTCGAAGTCGCCCTGGACGAGGCCGTGGAGCTCGACCGGTTTCCAGGTCGTGGGGACGCCGGTGATCGCGTACCCCCCGGCGTGGACCGCTCCGTTCTGGAGGACGACGCAGCGGACGGTCTGCCCCTGACCGAACGCCCCGGTCGAGGCGAGAGCCTGGACGCTCATGGAGACCCGGCAGATCCCCCCTTGCGTCGCGGGGTCCCAGGCCGCGCTCGGATCGTGCAGGACCGTCCCGACCCAGGAGACCGCTCCGGGGGTGTTCGTCACCGACGCGTGGTCGCCCGGGTTCCCGCCCGTCGCGGGGAACCCCACCGTCGTCGTGCCGGACCCCTGGAACACGACGGTCGTCCATCCCCAGTCGGCGAAGTCGCCGGCGGAGAACGTCTGTCCGGCCGCGGCCGGGGCGAGGGAGAGGAGGAGGGCGAGGGGGAGGAGGCGCATGGCTCGAGCTCCGGGAGGCGGGCGTGTTCCCTTCCACGGGCGGAATCGCTTCGCCCCCACGACCCGAAAAAAACGCTCCTCCGACCGGGCCGCGGCCGGCGCGGGCGCGGAGACGTGAGAGACCCGGTCCCCGCCCGCCGCCGGGCGCGCTCAGGCGGACCCGGCGATCGCGTCCAGCACGCGTTCGGCCAGCTCGACCGCCGCCTTCCCCTCGACGTGCGACACCGTCGGCCGCGCGCCGGTCCGGACGCGGTCCGCGAAGTGCGCGAGCTCGCGGCGGAGCGGCTCCTCGTCGCTCCCCTGGAACGACTCGGTCCCGTCCTCCCCGACCACGGCGAGCGCGCGGGCGCCGAAGTCGATCGTCACCGTGCGGCCGGCGCCGGCCAGCACCGTCTTCCGCTCGGCCGCGGGAGCGACCCGGCTGGCCGTGACGTGAGCGATCGTCCCGTTCTCGAACTCGAGGCGCGCCGCCGCCCAGTCGACGAGCGGGCCGACGACGACGCCGCCGCGCGCCTCGAGCGCGCGGACCGGCGCGCCGGCCCAGGCGAGGACGAGGTCGAGGTCGTGCACCATGAGGTCGAAGACGACCGTCGTGTCGGTCGACCGGCCAGGGTGCGGCGCGAGCCGTCGCGCGTCGACGAACTCCGGCGGGGCGTCGCGCGGGGGGAGGTGGTCGAGCACGGGGTTGAACCGTTCGATGTGGCCGACCTGGCAGACGACTCCCGTCTCGTCGGCGAGCGCGGCGAGTCGCTCGGCCTCCTCGAGCGTGGCGCACATCGGCTTCTCGACCAGGCAGGCGACGCCGCGGCGGAGGAAGTCGCTCGCGAGCGCGAAGTGCAGCGGCGTCGGGGCGGCGATCGAGACGAGGTCGAGGCCGTCCGGGAGGGCGTCCGCGTCGGCGAACCAGACCGTCCCCCCCATCTCCGCGGCGGCGCGGCCGCGTTCCTCGTTCGGGTCGACGATCCCGACCAGCTCGACGCCGTCGAGGGAACCGAGGTTCCGGGCGTGGTGCCGGCCGAGGTGTCCGGTGCCGACGACGGCGGCCCGGAGCGGGCGGTCTTCGCGATCAGGTGCCATTGGCGTCGATGAGCGTGAACGTGAGCACGGCCTCGGCCGCGATCTTCTCGCCGACCTTCGCCTTCGCCTGGACCTGGCCGATCGTGTCGCGCACCTTGGTCGCCTCGATCTCGATCCGGAGCTGGTCGCCGGGGATGACCGAACGGCGGAGCTTCACCCGGTCGATCGACCAGAGGACCGCGAGCTTGCCGGTGTTCTCGAGGCGACGCAGGAGGAGGACGCCGGCGAGCTGGGCCATCGCCTCGAGGATCAACACCCCCGGCATGATCGGCTGTCCGGGCCAGTGCCCCTGGAAGAACGGTTCGTTGATCGTGACGTTCTTCACGCCGACCGCGCGCCGGTACCCCTCGAGCTCGATGACGCGGTCGATCAGCAGGAACGGATACCGGTGCGGGAGGAGGTTCAGGATCTCCCGGATGTCCATCCCCGACTCGCGGGTGAGCTGGCCGGCCACCTCGCGCGCCTGGATCTCGTGGACGATCTGCTTCACCAAGGCGCGGTTCGCGGAGTGTCCGGACCGGGTGGCGATGATCCGCCCGTGCACGTCGACCCCGGCGAGGAAGAGGTCGCCGGCGAGGTCGAGGACCTTGTGCCGCGCGAACTCGTCCGGGAACCGGAGCTCGTTGTCGAGGACCGCGCCGTCGTCGATGACGAGCGTGTTCGACGTGTTCGCGCCCTGACCGAGCCCCTTCGCCTGCAGCGCGTCGACCTCGGCCCGCAGAACGAACGTCCGCGCCGGCGCGAGCGACTCGCGGAAGGTCTGTTCGTCGAGCCGCACGTCGAGGAACTGCGAGGAGAACGAGGTCCCGTTCAGGTCGAGCGTGTAGAGGACGTGCAGCCCGTCCCCCTCCTCCGGCGACGCGGCGATCGAGGCGCCGTCCTCCTGGATCATCATCGGCCGGTCGATCCGGTACTCGGCCCGCTCGGCCCGCTGCTCGACGAGGCCGGTCTGCGTCAGGAGTTCGACGAAGTCGCGCGCCGAGCCGTCC
>JAUIEL010000053.1 GCA_030428825.1 bacterium | reverse complement strand
GCGGCGCGCTCCCGGCGCCGGGTCGACCCGGGGGTTCCACGTCCAGCAGATCTCGCAGGCGGAGATCGACGACGTCGAGGACCGCCTCCACGAGCTCGGCGGACGTCTCCTCGGCGTCGCCCACCCTGCGGGTCTGCCGCGCCCGCTGGCGTCGGTCGGCGAGGACGGGTTCGTCCGGAACGAGCGGTGGCCGGGCGTGACGGTCCGGGTCGACGGCCGTGGACCGGAGCCGCACGTCTCGCTCGTCCGCGACCGCGCGACCGCGGGCGGCGCGGCCGGCCCCGTCGCGACCGAGGCGCTGCACGCCACGCCGTCCCCGACGGCGAACGGCGCCCCGCCGGACGCGACGTTCACGCTGGCCGATCCCGAGACCCTGAACCGGTGGCTCGAGTCGTGGGCGTCCGTCCTGATCGAGTCGAAGGCCGGCGCCGGCATCGGGCCGACGCCCCGGCCGCCGAGCGTCGCCCGGCGGGTCGCGGTCGCCGTGGCGCTGGCGGCCGTCTGCGTCGCCGTCGCCCTCTGGGACCGCGACCGGCTGAACGACCGGCGCCAGGTCGCCGCGACCGAGCTGCGGGCGCTCCGCGCGCCGATCGACGAGGCGACGCAGCTGCGGACCGAGATCTCCCGGCTGCGACGCGAGCTCGACGAGCTGACGGCGTCGGCAGCCGGGCCCGCGGCCTCCCGGTCGGCGTGGACCTCCGGCCTCCCCGCGCACCTCCTCGACGCGGTCGCCGACTGCCGACCGAGCGGAGTGATGGTCGAGTCGCTCGGGATCGACTGGCGCGGCGGGCAGGTCGAGGGGTCGTCCATCGCGCTCGACGGCGTCGATCGGTTCTCGCGCGCGCTCTCCGACCGCCTCGCGCCGCACGGCGTCCACCTCGTGCCCCGCCGCCGCCGCCTCGTGGACGACGGCCCGCGGATCGGCCTGTACGAGTTCGTGCTCGACCTCAGGATCCCCGACCTCCCGGCCGAGCCGTCGTCGGCCGCCGCGACCGCGCCCGACCCGCGAGGAGAGGAGGAGTGGTGAGCCCGGCGGAAGGATCGGCGCGGAGGAGCCGAGCGGCCGGGACGATCCTCCCCGCCCTCGTCGTCGGCGTCGTCCACCTCCTCCTCGTCCGGCCCGGCGCGGTCGAGCGGCTGGAGGAGACCGAGGGCGACCTGGCGACCGCGCGATCGCGCGTGCCGTCGCCGGAGGCGCTCGACGCCCTCCGCCTCGAGGCCGGGACGCTCCGGGACGACGTGCGGGCGGCCCGCCGGGCCCGGACGACCGCCGTCGCCGCGGCGTCGGGATCCACGCCCCCGCCGCGGACGGGCGAGAGCGTCTCGACCTGGCTCGCCCGCGTCTCCGGCATCCTGACCCGGCACGGCGTCGCGCTGGTCGAGGACGAACCGGCCACCGACCGACTGCCGGCCGACCTGAGAGCGCGGCTCGCGCCGGCGGGCCCGTCCGGCGAGCCGGTCCGCCGGATGCGCCTGGTCGGCTCGTACGGATCGATGGTCCGCGCGCTCGACGACCTCGAGGTCGCGGACCGGAGCCGGCTCGTGCTCGGCCTCGAGATGGACGTCGACGGCGACACCGGCTTCCTGAACTGGACGCTCACGATCGGATGAATCCCTTCTCTCCCCCCACCGGTCCCGACGACGGCGCGGCGCCGCGGTCCCTGACCCGGCTGCTCGAGCGCTGCGTCGAGCGGGACGCCTCGGACCTCCACCTCTCGCCGGGCCTCCGGCCGACGTTCCGGATCCACGGCGAGCTCGTCACCGACGCCGACGAGGCGCCGCTGTCGGCCGACGAGGCGCAGGGGATCGGCGAGGCGCTGATGCACCTCTCCGGGCGGGCGCAGTTCGACCGCGAAGGGGCGCAGGACGGCGCGCTCACGTCGGCGACCGGCGGCCGGTTCCGATTCAACGTCTTCAAGACGATCCGCGGCGTCGGCGTGGCGCTCCGGCGCCTGGAGGACCGGTTCTGGAGCCTCGCGGAGCTCGGCCTGCCGGAGTCGCTCTACGGGCTCTGCGACCTGCCGGACGGCCTCGTCGTCGTCGCGGGACCGACCGGTTCGGGGAAGAGCACGACGCTCGGCACGCTGATCGACCGGATCAACCGGACGCGCGCGTGTCACGTGATCACGATCGAGGACCCGATCGAGTACGTCCACGCGCCGGCGAAGGGGATCGTCAACCAGCGGCAGGTCGGCGCCCACGCCGCCGACTTCCACGGCGCGCTCGTCGCCTCGTTGCGCGAGGACCCCGACGTCATCCTCCTCGGCGAGGTGCGGGACCTCGACACGATCCGGACCGCGATCCGCGCCGCGGAGACCGGGCACCTCGTCTTCACCACCGTCCACGCGTCCGACACCGTCGGCGCGATCGAGCGCATGACGTCGGTCTTCCCCTCCGACGAACAGGCGGGGATCCGCGCCCAGCTCTCGCTGGTGCTGCACACGGTCGTCGCCCAGCGGCTCCTCCCCGCGGACCCCGAGACCGCGACCGGCCACGCGATGGACCGACACCGCGCCGTCGCCTCCGAGATCCTCGTGAACACCTCGGGCGTGGCGAACCTGATCGCGTCGGGGCGGAGCACCCAGCTCTACGCGATGCTCGAGACGGGACGGCGGTACGGCATGCAGACGTTCGAGCACGACCTCGACCGGCTCTTGACCGCGCGGCGCATCACCCGGCTCACGGCGACGACGCAGGCGCGTTCGCCCGAGCTCCTGGGCGACCGCGCGGAGCGCTCGTTCCGGAAGACCGACGGGGGCGAGAAGCGATGAACGGCTCGCGGACGAACGGCGCCGGCGTCGACGCCGGACGGGCTCGGTCCGACGAGCGCCGGCGCGCGGCGCGCTGGACCCCGGCGTTCCTCTGCGCCGCCCGGCTCCGCGCCGGCGCCGCCGAGGCGGAGGCCTGCCTCTCCGACCTCTCCGACGACGGCGGCCGCCTCGTCCTCCGCGACCCGCTCCCGCTCGTGAAGGGGAGCGAGGTCGAGCTGACGTTCACGATCGGGCGGGAGACGTTCACCCGCAAGGCCGAGGTGATCTGGCGGAGCGACGGCGGGGACGCCGTCGAGGCCGGCGTGGCGTTCTGCTCGCGCCCGGAGCCGGACGAGCGGATCGTGCTCGACCTCGCCGACCTGAACGTCGACCCGAAGGAGGCGCTCCGGATCCCGACGTCGATCGCGCTCCGCCGCCGGGTCCTCCCGATCTGCGAGCTCGACGGCCGCATCGTCACCGCCTGCGCGGACGTCGCGGACCGGACGGGACTCGACGCGGTCGAGCGCCTGTTCGACCTCCCGGCGCTCCCCCAGCCGGTCGACGGGTCGAAGCTCTCCAAGACGATCGTCGAGGTCCACGGCGACCCGCGCCTCGCCGCCCAGACCGCGGAGACGGACCACGTCGCGCAGTTCGACCAGATCATGTACGCCGCCTGGCTGCGGCGCGCCTCGGACATCCACGTCTGCCCCGAACGGGACGGCGTGCACGTCCAGCTCCGCGTCGACGGCCAGCTCGAGCCGTACCGGATCCTGCCGCTCGACCTCCACGCCGAGCTCCTGAGCCGGATCAAGGTGCTCGCGGGGATGGACATCGCCGAGCGGCGCGCGCCGCAGGACGGCCGGTTCACGCAGGAGCTGCCGGGCGACCGCCGGGTCGACGTGCGCGTCGCCACGCTCCCGACCAACCACGGCGAGCGCGCCACGCTCCGGCTGCTCGCGATCGAGGCGGGCTCGCTCACGCTGGAGCGCCTCGGGATGAGCGCGGCCGACCTCGCGCGCTGCTCCCGGAACCTCGCCTCGCCGCACGGCATGATCCTCGCGACCGGACCGACCGGCTGCGGCAAGACGACGACGTTGTACGCCGCGCTCCGCGCCATCACCGAGAGCCGCGCCGTCAACGCGATCGCGCTCCAGGAGCCGGTCGAGTACGACATCCCGGGGATCTCGCAGGTCGAGATCGACACGTCGCAGAAGATCACGTTCGCGAGCGCGCTCCGGAGCATCATGCGCCACGACCCGGACGTGATCATGATCGGCGAGATCCGCGACGGCGAGACCGCGAACATCGCGATCAAGGCGGCGCTGACCGGGCACCTCGTCCTCGCCACCCTGCACACCAACTCGGCCGCCAGCGCGGTCACGCGGCTGGTCGACATGGGCGTGGCGCGGTACCTGATCGCGGCGACCCTCCGCCTCGTCATGGCGCAGCGCCTGGTGCGCCGCCTCTGCCCGGGGTGCCGGACCCCCGAACCGCTGGGGCCGGCGGTGGCGACGCTGCTGGGAGAACCGTCGGCGGCGGAGCGGACCGTGTACCGCCCGGGGCGCTGCGTCTTCTGCGCCGGGAGAGGGTTCCACGGCCGCCTCGGGCTGTTCGAGCTGATCGAGGTCGACCGCGAGCTCTCCGACCTGATCCGCAAGGACGGACAGGAGGAGGACGTCGAGGCGGCCGCCCGTCGCAAGGGGATGCCCGCCCTGGCCGACGACGCGCTCGCCAAGCTCCTCGCCGGCGACACCGCGGTCCACCCGGTCCTGGGCGCGGTCGAGGTCGAGCCGGCCGCGAGGACGACGGATGCCTAGGTTCGAGTTCGTGGCGCGCGACCCGCGGGGGCGCACGGTGCGGGGCGTCCGCGACGAGGCCTCGCCCGGCACGCTCGTGGCCGACCTCCGGCGCGAGGGGCTCGTCGCGCTCCGCGTGAGCGGGGAGGCCGCGGGCGACACCCGGAAGCGGCGCGCCTCCCGCGGCCTCTTCGGTCCGCGCACGGCGGACGTGGAGCTCGAGCTGAGACAGCTCGCGTTCATGCTCCGGAGCGGCGTCACGATCCTGAACGCCCTGCGGATCGGCGCCGAGCAGTGTCCGCGGCCCCGCATGGCGGCGGTGCTGCGCGACCTCGCCGCCGACATCCGGGAGGGCGCCAGCCTCGGCGACGCGCTGCGACGGCACCGCTGCTTCGACCGCCTGACCTGCAACCTCGTCGAGGTCGGCGAGCACGGCGGCAACCTCGACACCGTGCTCGAGCGGGCGGCCGACATCCTCGCCCGCAAGCGGTACCTCCGGACGCAGACGACGACGGCGCTGATCTACCCGGCGCTGGTCCTGACGCTCGCCGTCGCCACCGTCGCGTACATGATGATCGGCGTCATCCCGAAGCTCACGCAGTTCCTGACGTCCCTCGGCCGGCAGCTCCCGCCGACGACGCAGCTCATGATCGACGTCTCGCGGTTCTGCCACGCGTACTTCGTCGACGGCCTCGTCCTCCTCGCGATCGTCGCCGCCGTGATCTGGTTCGCCTCGCGGACCGCCCCCGGCCGACGCTTCCTCGACGAGACGCTCCTGCGGACCCCGATCGTCGGCCGGATCCTGCGGCTCGCCGCGACCGCGTCGTTCTCCTACAACATGGCGCTCCTGGTCCGCAGCGGCGTGCGCATCACCGCGGCCCTCGGCGCCATCGCGCCGCTCCTGCCGCTGCGCCTCTTCGAGCAGCGCGTGCACGCGGCGCGGGAGCGGGTCGTCCACGGCTCCGGTCTGTCCGAGTCGCTGACGCGCTCGCGCGCGTTCGACGGGCGCGTGACCGGGATGATCGCGGTCGGCGAGTCGTCCGGACGCCTCGACGAGGTGCTGGAGAACATCGCGGAGTTCCACGACGACCGGCTCCGCGACACCATCCGGCGCCTCGGCACCATCATCGAACCGGTGATCCTCGTCGTGATCGGCGCGATCGTCGGCTTCGTCTACCTCTCCTTCTTCTCGGCGGTGTACTCCATGGCGGGCAGTCGATGATCCCCACGAACGATCCATCCGGGCGGCGGCGCGCGCGCCGCGTGCCGCTCCGGAGCGCGGCGGCCGTCGTCTTCGCCTCCCTCGCCGCCGCGGCGGGCGCCCAGGACCCGGCGGAGGAGCCGGTCGACCCGACGCTCCCCGACGCGGCGGTCCGCGCGGCGCTGCAGGGGCGCGGCACGGCGGCGATCCCCGCGACGCCCGAGATCACCGTCAAGGGCGTCGTCGCGGCGGCCGACGGGCCTCCCCAGGTCCTGGTGCAGGCGGGCGGCGAGCTCGTCCAGCTCTTCGCGGGGAAGGAGTGGCGCGCGCCCGGCGGCGCGGTCCTGACCGTCACCGAGCTGACCGACCGGGCGGTCACGATCGAGGACGCCCTGGCCGGCACGCGGACCCGCGTCGACCTCGGCCCGCCGACGCGCCCGCCGTCCGCGCCGGACCGCCTGGCGCGGGTCGACCTGCGCGGCGTCCCGCTCGCGCGCGCCTGCCGCCTGATCGCGGACCAGGTCGGACGGAACGTCGTGGCGTCCTCGGGCGCGGCGGCGGTCTCGGTGGAGCTGTACGTCCACGACATCACCGTCGCCGACGCCATCCGGACACTGTGCGACGCGTACCAGCTCTGGTTCCGCGAGGACCCGCAGACCGGCGTGGTGAGCGTCAGCACGGTCGACGAGTACAAGCGGGACCTCACCGACATCCAGCAGGAGGAGACGCGCGCCTTCACGCTCCGGTATCCGAACGTGTTCGACGTCGGCCACGCGATCCGCGACCTGTTCGGCGAGCGGGTCGAGCTCCGGATCAGCGAGACCCAGGACGACGTCTTCATCGACCTGTCCGACCGCCTCCGCCGCTTCGACCTGCTCGACGGCCGGACCCAGGGGTTCGGCCAGGGGTCGGGCCTCGGGTACGGTTCGACGCTGGGAGCGAACTCCCTCGGCGGCGGGTTCGGCGGGGGGTACGGAGGCGTCGGCGGCGGGTTCGGCGGGGGATACGGGGGAGGGTACGGAGGGGGATACGGCGGTTACGGCGGCGGCGGCCTCGGCTTCGGCGGCGGCCGGCTGAACTCGTACGACCAGTACGACGCCGGGCGCGGCGGCGACGCCGCGGCGGTCGAGCGGGAGACCCTGCGCGGCACGCTCTCGGCGGAGGAGATCCGGCGCCTCGAGGAGGTGATGAGGAGCCTCCGCGACGGCGAATCGGGGGCGACCGACCTCGCCGAGGAGCTCGCGCGGCGGTATCAGGCGCCGATCTACGTGACCGCGGCGAGCCGGCAGAACAAGCTCCTGGTCCGGACCAGCGACGCGGCGGCGCTCGCGCAGATCGAGGAGCTCGTCCGCGAGCTCGACGTGCCGACGGCCCTGGTCCTGCTCGAGATCCGGATCCTCTCCGTCGATCTCGCCGACGCGCAGGAGTCGTTCTTCGAGTACCAGTTCGCCAGCGGGAGCGCGCAGGGCGAGTTCACGACCGGCGACATCGCCGCGCCGCCGTCGGGCCTCGGTCCGGGCGGCGCCGGGCTCCGCGCCGAGGACCTCATCTTCCAGTACGTCGACTCGAGCTTCGCGGCGCGCCTCCAGGTGCTCGAGAGCGAGAACCGCGTCCAGACGCTCGCGACGCCGATCCTCCTGACCGCCAACAACGAGGTGAGCCGCCTCTTCGTCGGCCGCGAGGTCCCGCTCAACCGGAGCTTCGTCGGCGGCCAGACCCTGGTGAACGAGTCGACCTCGACCACGGCGACCGGGACGACGAACATCGAGTTCCGTCCGGTCGGGACGACGCTGTTCGTGACGCCGAACATCAACGCCGACCGGTCGGTGACCCTCCGCATCGTCCAGGAGAACTCGGACGTCAGCTCGACCGCCGAGGTCCTGGTGCCGTCGGGGACCGACTTCGTCCCGCAGGACGTCGGAGTCGTGAGCTCGCAGTCGGTGAGCGGGACCGTCGTCGCCCAGGACGACCGGGCGGTCGCGTTCGGAGGGTTGATCGAACGCGGGACGATGTCGGACGTGGCGGGCATCCCGGTCCTCCGCGACATCCCGTGGCTCGGCGTGCTGTTCCGGCGGACCGTGGAGATGCAGACCCGGCGGGAGATCGTGATCGTCGTGAAGCCGTACGTCATCGGGACGCCCGCGGAGTACGGCAGCGGCTACTCCTCTCCCGTGCTGCGCGACGCCGGCGTCGACGTCGACCAGCTCCACACCGACCCGGCGACGGGCGAGGTCCTGTCGCCCGACGCGCCGTTCTCCGCTCCCCGTCGATTCCGGATCCACGGCGTCGACCGCCTCGCGCCCCGAGGGTCCGACCGATGAAGCTCCTCTCTCCGACCTCCGGGGCGCCGGCCGTCCGGACGCTCCTCCTCCTCGCGGTGTCGCTGACGATCGCGGCCTGCTCGGCGACCGGGCCGACGGACGTCGTCGAGACGCCGGCCCGGATCGATCCGCTCCTGCCGGGCCTCGGTCGCGTGACCGGCCCCGACGGACCGGTCGGCCGCGCGCTCCGCGCCGAGCGGGAGGGGCGCGCGCGCTGGGCCGAGGACCTCGCGCGCCGACACGTCGCCGAGTTCCTCGCCGCGGCCGCCGTCGCGGACGAGGACGCGGACGCGATCGCGGCCCTCGCCGCGCGCGCCGCGGCCGGGACGCCGCTCTCGGGAATCCGGTCCGCCCCCGCCGACGCGTCCGTCCGGACCCGCCTGCGCGAGGCGATGGCGTCGGGCGACCTCGACGCGGTCGCCGCCGCCGCCGCCGCGCGCGCCGTCGCGAACGACGACCCCCGGTTCCGCGTCGAGGCGGCCGGACTCGACGCGCACGTGACCCGGACGCGCGGCGACGCGACGGGCGCCGGCGAGGAATACCTCGCCGCGGCCGAGGCGGCGGCGGAGCACGAGCTGCACTGGCACGACGCACGGCTCCTCCTGCTCGCCGACGAGGCGTCGTCCGGCGCCAGCGCCTCCTGGGGGCCGGCCGTCGACCTGGAGAGCCAGCTCGCCGCGGAGGGGCTGTTCGATCCGATCTTCTGGGGGCGGGCGATCGAGGCGCGCGGCGGTCGCCGCTGGCCCGCCGACGTCGTCGGCCGGATCGCCGATCGGGCCGGGGTCCCTCGGCCCGTCGACGGCCGCGGCGCCCTCGTCGAGTCGGGCGACACGCTCGCGTGGATCGCCGTGGGAGACGACCAGCTCGAACGCGGCGACCCGTCGGAGGCGCTCGTCGCGTTCCGGCGCGCCGCCGACGGCGCCCGGACGACCTGGGGCGAGGAGCTGGCCGGGGTCGGGCAGGCCCGAGCGCTGGTCGCCGCCCACCGCATGACGCACGCCCGGACGCTCCTGATCCCGCTCGCGGAGGCCGACGAGGACTTCGTCCGCGGCAGCGCGCTCGCGCAGCTCGGCGCGATCGAGCTGGCGGAGCAGCGCCCCGAGCGGGCGATCACCGTCCTCGAATCGGCGCTCGAGCTCGGCGGCCACCCGGTCGAGTTCCGCGGCCGCTCCGACGCGCTGGCGAACCTCGGCCTCGCCCTCCTCGCCTCCTCGCGCCGCGCCGAGGGCCTCGAGCGCCTCCACGAGGCGCAACGCCGCTACCGCGACCAGCGCGATCTCGAGGGGCTCGTCCTGTCGCTCCTGAACGAGCGGGACGAGGCGGCGTACGCCGACGATCCGGCCGAGGTCGCGCGCCTCGACCGCGCGCTCCGGGAGGCGATGGGCGGCTGAACGTCGCGGCGCCTCCCCGGACGAGAGGGACCGCGCGCGGATCCCCGCCGCGCCCCGGAAAACCGCCGAGTCGACGCCGGTCCCGAGGCCCGAGCGACCGATAGGAGCAGGAGCCCGCGTTCCCCGGGGAGGAACCGATGCTCCGACCGATCGCCGCGGCGAGCGCCGCGCTCGCCCTCTCGAACGCCCTCGCGGCCCAGGACGGACCGTGCGACCCGCGCTGGCCCGGTCGCGCGTATCCGCTGCAGGCGCACGTCGCCAACCTCCTCTACGAGGACTTCGACCAGGACGGGGACCGGGACGTCGTGACGGCGCGGCTCGACTCCGGGGCCCTGGTCCGGCTGGAGCGGGACGGCGGCGAGTTCGGCGCGCCGGCGACGCTCACGACCGCGGTCGGCGCCAATCCTCGACTGACGGCCGGAGACCTGACGGGGGACGGCCGGGTCGACGTGCTGGCCGGCCACCCGCTCGAGTCCGTCGTCACCGTCGCGCCGGGAGACGGGCTCGGCGGGTTCCTCCCGGTGATCGCCTCGACGGCGCTCGCGACCGGCCAGGTCCCGGTCCTCGCCGACATCGACCTCGACGGCGACCTCGACGCGCTGCTCCGGACGCACTGGAACGGGAACGCGGAGGTCCGATGGAACGACGGGACCGGGCGGTTCGACTCGCTGCTCCCGGTCGTCGGCCTCGGCAAGGGCGGCCCGCCGGTCGTCGCCGACCTCGACGCGGACGGCGACCTCGACCTCGCCCTCGGCGTGACCGACCAGCCCCACCTGCTCGTCCACCGATGGAGCGGGTCCGGACTCGAACCCCCCGTCCCCGTCGCCGCCCCGATGTTCGTGTGGGACGTCGAGGCCGCCGACCTCGGTGGGGACGGGCTCCCCGAGCTGATCACCGTCGGCGAGAACGGGCTGCACCTCCTCGACAACCTCGGCGGGTCGAGCTTCTCGTCGCCGGCGTCGATCCCGACGATCGAGTCGACCTACCTCGCGGAGCAACGCGACGTCGACGCCGACGGGGACCTCGACCTGATCCTCGCCGGGTGGCACGAGCAGCCGGCGCTCGCCGTGCACCGGCGCGAGGGAGACGTCTTCCTCCCCGCCACGACCATCGGATTCGCCGGCGGGCAGCTGACCGAGGTCGTGGTGGACGACGTGCTCGGCGACGCGACGCCGGACGTGCTGATCCTGCCGTCCTTCAAGATGGGTCTGATCGTGCTCGAGGGGGATGCCGGGACCGGCTCGTGGTTCGCGCCCCGCCGGATCGAGACGACGCCCGACCTCGTCCTCTTCGACCTGGCGCCGGCCGACCTCGACGCGGACGGACGCCTCGACCTGCTGATCGCGGGTTCCCTGGGGCTGGAGGTCCGCCGCGGCCTCGGCGGCCTCTCGTTCACCCCCCCCGCGCTCCTCCCGACATCGTTGGTCCAGGTCTCCCGCGTGGCGGCGGCCGACTTCGACTCCGACGGGGCCGCGGACGCGTTCCTGACCGACTCGTGGTCGTGCGAGCTGCGACTCGGCCACGGGGACGGGTCGTTCGGGGCGGCCGCCTCCTCCCACGCCCCGCTCGGCCTGTACGGGGCGACGGTCGCGGACTTCGATCTCGACGGCGACCTCGACCTCGGAGGCGCCTCCTTCCTCGGCGCGAGCCTGCTGCTGAGCGACGGCGCGGGAGGGTTCGTCCCGTCGTCGATGATCCCGAGGACGGAAGACTCGACGTGGGCCTGCGCCGCCGACGTCGACCTCGACGGGGTCCCGGACCTCGCGTACACGCGGAGCTCGCCCCACGGCCTCGGGGTCGCGTTCGCCCCCGGCCTCGTCGCGAACCCGACGGTCACCGAGGTGACCTGGGGGACCGAACTCCACCGCCTCGACGTCGGCGACGTGACGGCGGACGGGTTGCCCGACCTCGTGGCCGTCGCCCCGTCGCTCGACGCGATCGCCCTCGCGCGCGGGCTCGGCGCCGGAGCGATCGGACCGATCGAGGCGCACGCGATCGGTTCGGGAAGTCTGCCGTTGGACGTGCGGGTCGGGGACCTCGACGGGGACGGGGACGGAGACGTCGTGGCCGGAGCGGGAATCCCCGGCGTCGCCACCTTCCTGGGCGACGGACTCGGAGGGTTCGAGGCGCCGCGGTTCACCGCCGCCACGGACTCGGAGCGGATCTGGCTCGCGCACGTCGATCAGGACGGAACCCTCGACCTGATCTCGACGCGGACGTACGAGAGCGCCTTCGGCGTCCACCTCGGCCGGACCCCGGACTGGTGGGCGCTCGGACCGCCGGGATGCCCGGGGCTCGGCGGTCTCACGCCGTCCCTCGCCGTGCCGGTCTGCACCGACCCGAGCCAGCAGCTGCATCTCCGAGTCTCCGACGGACCGGGCGGCGCGGCCGCGCTCCTCCTCGTCGGCCTCGCCGCCCCGCCGACGGCGATCGACGCGACCCTCTGCACCCTCCATCTCACCCCCGCCCTCGCGCTGCCGGTCCCCCTCGGCGGCACCGGCCCCGGCGCCGGCTCGGCGCTCCTCGGGTTCTCCGTGCCGCCCGCCGTGCACGGCCTCGCCTTCCGCATGCAGGCCGCCGTCGCGGACGCGACGTCCCTCCCCGGCTTCACGCTGACGAACGCGCTCGACCTCGATCTTCCGTGAGGGAGCGTGAGGCGCGTCGGACGGCTCGAGCGCGATCGCCGCCCGGGCGGTACCCTCGGGGCCTCCGATGTCCGCGCACCCCGTCACGACTCTCGTCCTCGCCCTCCTCCTCGCCCCGGCCGCCCTCGCCGCCGGGACGAAGGTCCACTGGCGCGTCGAGTGCAGGCCGGACGTCGCG
This sequence comes from bacterium, assembly GCA_030428825.1. Taxonomy (GTDB): domain Bacteria; phylum Planctomycetota; class B15-G4; order B15-G4; family JADJEK01; genus JAUIEL01. The sequence goes on along the minus strand of JAUIEL010000053.1, from coordinate 4,603 downwards.
CCGCCGCGGCTGGAGGTGACGTTGACCGCGAGCGGGCTCGACGCCGGGGCGCGCGAGGTGGCGCTCGAGCTGGAGGACTGGGGGGAGTGGACGGAGGTCGACGCGTACCACCTCTCCGGGGTCGAGGGACGGCCGGCCGTGCGGCGCGACCCGGAACGGCCGACGCGATTCGTCGTCGACGTCGCGGACGGGTTCGACGGGGCGCTGAAGGTGACGTACGCGATCGGGACGACGCGCGTCGGGTCGCGGGTGTACGAGCGGCACGGGCTGCTTCCTGCGCTCGACCCGGACGAGCGGTACGTCCTCGCGTACTCCGCGAACACGCTGATGCGCGTCGTCGTCGACGGCGGCGAGGTGATCGAGGGGAGGACGCTCGAGGTCGTGCCGCCGCGCGGCTGGACCGGCGTGACCGGCTGGGGCGGGGTCGGGAAGGGGAAGCGGACCTGCGCCGTCCCCGCCGACGCCACGAACACGCTGATCGCGTTCGGCGTGCCGACGGCGTCCGCGAGCCGCAAGGCGGCGGGGACGTCGTTCGACGTGGTCCAGTTCGGCGCGAAGGACGACGTCACCGGCCGCATCCTCGACGTCGTCGGCGCGCTCCTCCCCGCGTACGCCCGGACGACCGGACACTCCATCGAACATCCGACCCGGATCGTCGTCACCCCCGCCGGGAGCGGCGGCGACCGGACCGACGGCGCGATCTGCATCCGCCACTCCGAGATGACGGCCGAGCGCGTCGCGTCGCCGGGGATCACGACGTTCCTCGCGCACGAGCTGTTCCACCACTGGCTCGGCGGCGCCCTCCCGGCGGCCGACCCGTCGCTCGTCTGGCTGAAGGAGGGGTTCACGGACTACCTCGCGCACTGGCACGCCGCGTCGCTCGGGCTGATCGCGCCGGAGGAGCTGGCGCGGAAGGCGCTCGGCTGGGGACGGACGATGGCGGCGAACGAGTCGTGGCGCGAGCTCGACTTCACCGCCGACGGGAACGCGTGGCGCGACGGCGGCGCGGTCGAGGAGGCGGCGTACCAGGGAGGCGCGCTGCTCGCCCTCGCCCTCGACGTCGAGCTGCGCGAGGCGGGGAAGGCCGGGCTGCCGGCGTTCGTCGCCGACCAGCTCGCCGCCGGCGGGGACGTGACGCGCGACCGCCTCCGCGACTGGCTCGCCGCGCGGGGGCTCGCGTCGTTCCACGCCGACGTCCTCGCCGGACGGCGCCGCCCCGACGCGGCGACACTCCTCCGCGCGGTCGGCTTCCGCGACGCGGAGGTCGACGCGCCGCTCACCTACCTCGGCTTCCGGACCGACGCCGAGGAGCCGTACTGCACCGTCCTCGAGATCGACCGCTCCAGCCCCGCCGCCCGCGCCGGCATCCGGGTCGGCGACGTCCTGACCGGATGGTGGCCGACCCGGGACGACCGCCCGGAGATCGGCCCGTCCGTCGAGACGCGCTTCCGGTTCGGGATGACGATGTTCGACCCGGAGGCGAAGGAGGTCCACCTCGGCGTCCGGCGGGACGGCGAGGACCGGACCGTCGACGTCGCCCCGCGCCGCGAACGGGGCGGCGTCCTCCGCGGCCTCGCGCCGACCGAGGCGACGGCGGCGTACCTCCGGTACGAGACGCCCTGATCGGCCGCGTCAGATCCAGACGCCGCTGATCCGCCGCCGGCGCGGCGCCCGGTCGACCGCCGCGAACCCGCGCGGGCCGAGCCCGCCTCCGGGCGCCGCCAGCGGACGCACCCGCTCGGGCGGGACCAGCCGCAGCAGCCGCTCGACCCGTTCCTCGGTGGTCGGGTGCGTCCGGAGCCACGACGGCGCCGACGTCGTCGGCCGGTTGACGAAGATCCGCTCGAACCACCCCGCCTGCAGCCGCTCCATCTTCCGGAGCGCGCGGGCCAGCCACTCCGGGCGGCCGGTCAGCTCGGCCGCCTCGAGGTCGGCGTCGAACTCGCGCGACCGCGACAGGGCGAGCTGCAGCAGCGCGGCGACGGTCGGCGCGAGCATCAGGAGCAGGAACCCGAGGAACCGGACGTGCAGGCCGCCGAACATCCACATCGGCAGGAGGAGGAACATCATGAACTGCGCGGCCGACGCGAGCGCGCCGGTGATCCGGGTCACCGTCGCGGCGAGGTTCATCACCCGGAGGTCGTCGCTGGCGACGTGGCCGATCTCGTGCGCCAGGACCGCCGCGAGCTCCTCGCCGTCGAGCGCCCGGAGGAGCCCGTCGGTCACCGCGATCACCGCGTCTTCGCGCCGCCCCGTGGCGAAGGCGTTCAGGACCCGGGTCGGCACGTAGTGGAGCGTCGGGGCGCGCCGCAGCCCGGCCCGGCGCGACAGCTCGGCGACGATCGCGTGCAGCTCGGGCGCCGACGCCGGCGAGAGCGGCCGCGCCCCGTGCAGCCGCAGCACCAGGCCGGTCGACACGGTCGGGCCGACGACGGCGACGAAGACCGTGAACGCGAGCGCCAGGACGACCCCGAGCGCCCCGAGCACGAGGTAGCCGACGCCGGCCAGCAGGAGCGCCAGCCCGCCGAGCAGGACCAGCGTCTGGGTCAGGTTCTCCCGTCGATGTTCTCGAAGCCGTTCCGCGTCCATCGCTCGAATCGATAGGCTCTTCGACCATGGAAGTGCATCAGATCGTCGGATTCGCCCTCATCTTCACCGGCGTCCTCGACGCGGTGATCGGCCTGTTCGTCGTCGGCCCGAAGCTCCCCGCCGACCGGCGTCCGGTCGTCGTCGGCGCGATGATCCTCGGCGCCGTGATCATGGCCGCGCTCGGGGTCGCCTTCCTCCTGAAGTGGATCCCGATCGGCGGCGCCTGACGTCGCCCGCGTCACCACGCGAGGACCAGCACCACCACGGCGACGACCAGGACGGTCCAGCCGATCCAACCGCGCTTCGCGTCCCGCCAGAGGAGGACGTCGACGGCGAGGTCGAGGGCGAGTTCCAGGAAGTTCATCGGCCGCTCCTACGTCCCCGGTCCCGTTCCATTCACGACCGGTCCTTCGTCACGTCGACGCGCCGGCCCCGCGCCACGCGCACCAGGTCCGCCGGCGCGATCTCGAACAGCGTCGGCGGCGTCCCTCCCGCGGCGAAGACGGACTCGAACCGGAACAGCCCCTCGTCGACCAGGACCTCGACCGGACGGAGGTGGCCACACGGCGCGACCCCCCCGACGACGAACCCGGTCACCTCGAGCACGGTCTCCGGCGAGGCCTGCTTGACACGCCGACGTCCGACCCCCCGCTCGTCCGCCAGCCGCCGATGGTCGACGACGCGGTCCCCCGGCGCGAGGACCACGAGCGGCGCCCCGTCGACCGTGAAGACGAGGCTCTTCGCGATCCGCCCCACCTTGCAGCCGAGTCGCTCCGCCGCCGCGGCCGCCGTCGGCAGCGCCACGTCGAACCGGACGATCTCGATCGCGACGCCGGCCGCGGCCGCCGCGCGCCGGACTCTCTCCTCGGGATTCGACGCCGTGTCCGTCACCGCTCCTCCTCCCGGTCTCTTTCGTCGTTCCCCTCGCCCTTCCCCCCGTCCTTCCCGCGGTCGATCTCCCCGTCCTCGGCGCCGTCTCCACCGTCGACCTCGTCGAGGAACGCGGCGAACGTCTCGGTCTCCCGCAGCGGCCGGAGGAACCGCATCGACCGGAACTCCTCGGCGTACGGGAAGCCGAGCTGGAGCGCGGTCCGGCCGAGTTCGACGGCGAGCGCGGCGTACCGCTCGGCCGGGACGTCGCCCCGACCGGCGCGCGCCGCGGCGTCGAGCGTGCGCGCGATCGCGCCGATCGCCTCGGTGCACGTCTCCCAACGCGTCGAGTCCTCCGGCCGGTGCGCGGCGAGGAGCGCCAGCGCCTCGTCGTCCCGTCCGAACGCCGCGTGGACCTCCGCCTGCAACAGCCGGGCCCGCCGCAGCAGCGACACGAACTGCGGGTTCCCCGGCGAGACGGCGACGACCTCCTCCGCCTCCGCCCGCGCCGCCCCGGTGAGCTCCTCCGCCCCCCGGAAGTCCCCCTCGCGGATCCGCCGGACCGCGAGGTTGTTCAGGAGCGTGCCGAGGTTGCTCCGGATCTCGACCTGGCCGGGGAACCGGACGGTCAACTCGGCGAGCAGCCCGCGCGACCGCTCGAACGCGTCGAGCGCCTCCTCTCCGCGCTCGACGAGCTCCAGGGTGACGCCGATGTTGTTCCAGGCGGTCGCGAGCTCCCAACGGAAGCGATACGTCTCGGGGAACCGCTCGGCGATCGTCCGGAGCGGTTCGACGTTCGCGCGGTACCCCTCCAGCGACTCCTCGACCGCGCCGGTCCTCCGGAGCGCCGACGAGAGGTTGTTCCGCGCCGCGCAGAGGAGGAGCACGAGCTTCGGGTCGTCCGGCGCCCCCTCGACGAGCGACGAGAGGAGTCCGACCGCCCGGCGGAGGTGGGCGAGGCTCGGCTCGATCAGCTCGTCCACGTCCGGCGCCCGCCGATAGAGGAAGAGGCCGTACTCGGTGCACACCCGCGCCAGCTCGCGCGTCAGGCCCGCGTCGTCCGGCGCCGCGGCGTGCAGCGCGTCGAGCCGTTCGATCGCCGCCCGGTACCGCTCGTCGGCGCCGGCGAGGTCGGCGATCGAAC
>JAUIEL010000052.1 GCA_030428825.1 bacterium | reverse complement strand
ACCGCCGGCTCGACGAGCCCGAGCTCGAGAGCCGCTACGGCCGCCTGTTCGAGGCGGCGAGCGGCGAGCCGCCGCCGGCCTGAGCGAATCGGCATCCGCATGCAGACGACTCCGAGTGAGAAGAAGCTCCTCTTCCTCGCCGGCCGCTGGGAGGACGGCGAGGACGTCACGACGGTGACCAACCCGTTCTCGGGCGCGGTGGAGGCGGAGGTCGCGCGCGCGGGCTCCGCGACGGTCGTGGAGGCGGTGACCGCCGCGCTCGCCGGGTTCCAGGCGATGCGCCGGCTCAGCTCGTTCGCGCGCTCCGAGATCCTCCGCAAGGTCTCCGAGTCGATCTCCGACCGGCGCGAGGAGTTCGCCCGCACGATCACCCGCGAGAACGGCAAGCCGATCCGGCAGGCACGGACGGAGGTCGAACGCGCGACCCACACCTTCCGGATCGCGTCGGAGGAGGCGACCCGCGTCGGCGGCGAGATCGCGCCGCTCGACCTCCGGCCCGGGCTCGAGGGGCGGTTCGGCCTGATCCGCCGGGTGCCGCTCGGGCCGGTCCTCGGGATCGCGCCGTTCAACTTCCCGCTCAACCTCGTCGCCCACAAGGTCGCCCCCGCGCTCGCCGCCGGCTGCTCGATCGTCCTGAAGCCGGCCTCCCGCACGCCGCTCTCCGCGCTCCTCCTCGCCGAGGTGATGGAGCAGGCGGGGCTCCCGCCGGGGGGGCTGTCGGTCCTCCCGTGCCGGCGCATGGTGGGGGACCTGCTGGTCCAGGACGAGCGGTTCCGCGCGCTGTCGTTCACCGGCTCGCCCGAGGTCGGGTTCGGGTTGAAGGCGAAGGCGGGGAAGAAGCCGGTCGTGCTCGAGCTCGGCGGGAACGCCGCGGTCGTCGTGCACGAGGACGCGGACCTCGAGGCGGCGGTCCGCCAGTCGGTCACCGGCGCGTTCGCCTACGCGGGGCAGGTCTGCATCTCGGTCCAGCGCGTCTTCGTCCACGAGGCGGTCGCGGACGCGTTCACCGAGCGGTTCGTCGACGCGACCGAGAAGCTGGTCGTGGGCGATCCCCTCGACGAGAAGACCGACGTCGGCCCGCTCATCGACGACGAGAACGCGGCCCGGGTCGAGTCGTGGATCGAGGAGGCGCGCGCCCGCGGGGCCCGCGTCCTGACCGGCGGGAGCCGGCAGGGACGGCTCGTGCTCCCGACGGTGCTCGAGGGGGTCGACCCGTCGCTGCCCGTCGACTGCGCCGAGGCGTTCGGGCCGGTCGTCAACCTCCATCGTTACTCCGACTTCGGCGACGCGATCGACCGCGTCAACCGCTCCCGGTACGGGCTCCAGGCCGGCGTCTTCACGCGCGACCTCGGGCGCGCGCTCTACGCGTTCGACGAGCTGGAGGTCGGCGGCGTGATCCTGAACGACGCCCCGACGTTCCGGGTCGACAGCATGCCGTACGGCGGCACGAAGGACTCCGGGATCGGCCGCGAGGGCGTGAAGTACGCGGTCGAGCACTTCACCGAGCCGCGGCTGCTCGTCGTGAATCCGCCGCCGTCCGCGCCCCGGGACGGTCTGGCATGAGCGGCGACCCGCGGCTCGAGGCGTTCGCGCGCCTGCTCGAGGTCGTCGACCGCCTCCGCGCCGAGGGGGGATGTCCGTGGGACCGCGCCCAGCCGCTGTCGGCGCTCGCCCCGCACCTCCTCGAGGAGGCGTACGAGGCGGCGGACGCCGTCGGCCGCGGCGACCGCGCGGACGCCGCGAAGGAGCTCGGCGACCTCCTGATGAACGTCCTGCTCGCCGCGCGGATCGCCGAGGACGCGGGCGACTTCTCCCTCGAGGACGTCAGCCGCGCGATCGCGGAGAAGCTGGTGCGGCGCCACCCGCACGTCTTCGGGGAGACCGAGGTCGACGGGGTCGGCGAGGTCCTCTCGAACTGGGAGGAGATCAAGCGGCGAGAGCGGGAGGGGGCCGCGGACCCGTCGACGCTCGCCGGCATCCCGGCGACGCTCCCCGCGCTCCTCCGCGCCTACCGCATGGGCGAGAAGGCGGCGAGCGTCGGCTTCGAGTGGCCGGACCTCTCCGGGGCGATCGACAAGCTCGACGAGGAGATCGGCGAGCTGAAGCGCGCGCTCGCGGACGGGGACCGCGCGGACGTCGAGGAGGAGCTCGGCGACGTCCTGTTCTCGGTCGTGAACGTCGCGCGTCACGTCGAGGTCCCGCCGGAGAACGCGCTGCGCCGGACCGCGGACCGGTTCGACGCCCGGTTCCGGTACCTCGAGGCGCACGCCGGGAAACCGCTGAAGGAGGCGACGCTCGAGGAGATGGACGCGCTCTGGCGGCGCGCGAAGGCGGAGGCGCTCGACGCGGCGGCCGGCGTGCCCGAGGGGGCGCCGAGCGAGTGGCGGGAGGCGATCCTCCGGCTGGCGCGGACCCGCGCCGCGGTGCGGGACGCGACCCGGGACCTCCCGCCCGACGTCCTCGTCGCGCGCCCGGACGGGGAGGTCGGCGGGTGGCGGGTGGCCGACGTGCTCGAGCACCTCTCCCGCGTCGATCGCGCCACGGCGCTCGGCCTCCGGCGCGCGCTCGAGACGGCCCGGCGTCGCGGCCCGGTGGCGGCGTTCCCGGCGGAGGGGCTGGCGAGCCTGCCGCCCGCCCGCCCGGTCGTCCTCCCCCCGGGGAGGGTCGAGGCGCCGCCGCACGTCGAACCGCGCGGCGAGATCGATCCCTCGCGGCTCGGCGACGAACTCGAGGCCGCGCGGGGGGAGCTGCTCGGGGTCGCCGCGGAGCTGGTCCGGGTGAACCCGCGGGAGTTGACCCTCCCGCACCCCGCCCTCGGCGACCTCGACGTCCTGCAGTGGCTCGAGTTCCTCGACGGGCACGAACGCCGACACCTCGCCCAGATCGAGCGGATCCGCCGCGCCGTCATCCGATAGGCTCTCTCCCATGACGCGTGTCCTCTTCCTCTGCACCGGGAACTCCTGCCGCAGCCAGATGGCCGAAGGGATCGGTCGTTCCCTCGCCGCGCCGGGCGTCGAGGTCTGGTCGGCCGGGACGAAGCCGGTCGGCGTCCATCCGCGCGCGCGGGCCGTGCTCGCCGAGCGCGGCATCGACACCTCGGCGCTCCGTTCGAAGGGGCTCGACGACGTCCCCGTCGACCCGGAGCTGGTCGTGACGCTCTGTCCCGACGCCGCGCGGACGTGTCCGCCGTTCGGCGACCGGACGGCGGTCGTCCACCTCCCCGTCGACGACCCCGCGTCGGCCACCGGCAGCGAGGAGAGCGTCCTCGAGGTCTTCCGGTCCGCGCGCGACGAGATCGAGGGACGGCTCCGCGCGCTCTTCGCGGGGCGGGGGCTGCTGCGCGCCGAGGACGCGTGACCCGCGCCGGCGGCCGGTTCGACTTCGACGCCGCCGGCCCGCGGGCGCGCGGCGCCGAGGAGACGCCTTCCGACGACGCGCTCCCCCCGGACACCGTCGGCGTGGCGGCGCTCGCCCGGCGCATCCAGCTCGCGCTGAAGGACGCGTTTCCCCGCCGCGTCTGGCTGGTCGGGGAGGCGTCCGAGCTCGAGCGGGCGCGGGCCCGTCGCTCGAAACACTGGTTCTTCCGGCTGGTCGAGGAAGACGCCGAGGACGGGCGGACGTACGCGCTCGGGGCGGTCCTCTGGGCCGGCGACGTCCGGCGCCTGTTCGGTCGGGGCGGCGTCCTCGACGGCGTGATCGAGCCGAAGGACGGCATCCGGATCCGCGCGCTCTGCGACGTCGACTTCTACCCGCCGAACGGCGACCTCCGGCTCGTCGTCCGCGACATCGACCCGGCGTTCACCCTCGGCCGCCTCGCGCTCGAACGGCGGCGCCTGATCGAGCGGCTGACGCGGGAGGGCGTGCTCGAGGTGCAGAAGCGCCTCGAGGTGGCGGAGGTCCCGCTCGAGGTCGGGCTCGTCACGGCGGAGAACTCGGCGGCGTACCGGGACTTCGTCGAGGAGATCCGGTCGGCGGGGCTCGCGATCCGGGTCCGGGTCGTCGACGCGCGCATGCAGGGGGAGGAGACGGTCCGCACGGTCTGCCGCGGACTCGACACGCTGGAGCGGCTCGGCGTCGACGTCATCTGTCTGATCCGCGGCGGCGGGTCGGCCGTCGACCTCGCCTGGTTCGACTCCGAGGAGATCGTCCGGAGGATCGCGGCGTGCAAGGTGCCGGTCTGGACGGGGATCGGCCACGAGATCGACACGTCGGTCGCGGACCTCGCGGCGCAGACCGCCTACAAGACGCCGACCGCGGTGGCGGCGGCGCTCGCCGAACGGGGCCGGGCGGCGCGCCGGGGACTGGACGAGGCGGTCCGACGCCTGGCGCGCGTCCTCGAGCGGACGGCGGCCGAGGAGGAGCGGCTCGGGCGGTCGGTCGAGCGTCTCGTCCGCTCCGGCCGCCGGGTCGAGGACGAGCTCGAACGGCTCGCCCGGGCGCGGGACGGCGTCGTCCGGAGCGGCCGGGCGCGGATCGAGGTCGCCGCGCGAGACCTCCGCGCCGACGGCCGCCTCCTCCGCAGCCGCCTCACGCACGCGCTGGCGGTCCCCGAAGGGGCGATCGCCGCGCTGGGGGGGCGCCTCCGCGCGATCCCCGTCCGCGCCGTCCTCCGCCGCGAGCGCGAGGGGACCGAGCGTCTCCTCCGCGGCGTCCGCGGCGCGGCGGCGCGGCGTCTGGAGCGGGCGCGCGAGCGAGTCGAGGCGAGCGACGCACGGGCGCGTCTGCTCGATCCGGCGCACGTGTTGCGGCGCGGCTTCGCGGTGCTCCGCGACGTGAAGGGACGCGTGCTGAAGGAGGCGGCGGCGGTCGAGGTCGGCGCGCGCGTCGAGGTCGAGCTCCGCGACGGCCGGGTGAGGGCCCGCGTCGACCGGACCGAGCCGCGCCGGCCGAAGGAACCGAACGGACCGAAGGAACCAGTCGAACCGGATGGGGCGGGCCCGAAGGGGCCGGCCCCGAGAGCATCGGAGACGAGGCGCGATGGCGACGAAGAAGGCGGCGAAGGCGCTCGCCAACTTGAAATATGGTGAGGCGAAGGACCGCCTCGAGCAGATCCTCGAGGAGCTCGAGTCGAACGAGGTCGACATCGACGACCTCGCCGACCGCGTCCGGGAGGCGCGCGACCTGATCCGCGTGCTGAACGACAAGCTCACCCGGACGCAGGGCGAGGTCCGGAAGGTGATGGAGGAGTTCGCGGAGGAGGAGGCCGCGGGCTCCGCGCCGTCGGACGCGGAGGGGACGGACGACGGGTCCGCGGAGGCCGAGGGGCCGGACGCGCTCCCGTTCTGACCGGCCGCGTCAGCCCCGGCCGGGCCGCCCGCGCTTCCGGTTCGTCTTCTTCTTCCGGCCGCCCGCGTCAGGGCGGGAGGGGCGGGAGCCGCCGGGCTTCGACCGGCGGCTCGGGCGTCCGGCCGCGTCGCCACCCTTCGCCCCGGCGCCGCCGCGGGCCGGCGGCCCCTTCCCCGCCGTCTTGCGGGGGCCGGCCTTCTTCTTCGCCGGCGCCTTCTTCCGCGCCGGCTTCCTCCCGCCGGGCTTCTCGTGGGTCGTCTCGCCGGCCGGACGGTCGGGCGGCGCGGCGGCGTCGTCCGACGACCTCGGCCGGTGCGCGCGGCCGCCGGAGCCGAGCGGGCGCGGCTTCGGGCGCGGCGGGGCGGACGCGTCGGCGCGGAGCGTCTCGACCTCGGCCGGGAGGAGGGGGCGGAACTCGCCCGGTTTGAGCCGGCCGAGGCGGACCGAGCCGACCGCGACGCGAAGGATCTCCTTCACCGGGAGTCCGATCCGCGCGAAGACGCGGCGGAGGTGGCGGTTCTTCCCCTCGTGGAGGGTGACGCGGAGCGCGGACCACTCCCGCGATCGCTTGGCGACCTGGACCTTGGCCGGCGAAGTCCGCCCCTCGGCGAGGTGGATCCCCTCGCGGATCAGGCGGAGCATCTCCCCCTCCGCCTTCCCCCGGACCGTCACCCGGTACGTCTTCGGCACGCCGTACCGCGGGTGGCTGAGGAGGTTCGCCCAGGCGCCGTCGTTCGTGACGAGGAGGGCGCCGGACGAGTCCTCGTCGAGCCGGCCGACCGTGAACAGGCGCTGCCCCTCGGGGGCGCGCACCAGCGACACCGCCGCCTGCTCTCCCGGACGGGGCCGGTTGGTGCAGACGAACCCCTTCGGCTTGTGCAGGAGGTAGTGGACGGCGCGTTCGCTCTCGACCGGCACGCCGTCGATCGTCACCTCGTCGTGGATCGGGTCGACCCGGATGCCCGGCTCGGCGGCGACCTCGCCGTTGACGCGGACGCGCCGCGCGGCGATCAGCTCCTCGCACTTCCGCCGGGAGCCGAGGCCCCCGCGAGCCAGGACCTTCTGGAGACGCTCGGTCATGGCTCTCGAATCCTCACCGCGTGAAAGGTCGGCTCCTCGGGGAGGACGTCGACCGTCTCGACGCCCGCGGGGAGGAGCAGGAAGCGGCCGGGGGCGAGGGTCGCCTCGCCGCCGGGCCAGACGACGCGCGCGGTCCCGGTGCGCGCGGTCCACATCTCGGCCTTCGGTCCGAGGGGGACGCGCCCGGGGCCGGTCGCGATCAGGTCGGCGAGCGCGAACTTCGGGCACTCGAGGCGGACGACGTGACGGAGCCCGCCGTCGGCCGTCTCCGGCGAGGCCGGGACGACGCCGGCGTCCGGGTCGTCCCGGACGGCGAGTCGCGCGTCGGCGAGGTGCAGCTCGCGCGCCGGCCGTCGGTTCCAGTCGAAGACGCGGTACGTCGTGTCGCTCACCTGCTGCGCCTCGAGCACGACCACCCCGGCGAGGATCGCGTGGACGGTCCCCGGCGGGACGAACACGACGTCGCCCGGGCGGGGACGGATCGAGCGGAGGAGGGGGGAGACGTCCTCCCCCGCCTCCGCGCGGTCGAGGAACTCCGACGTCCCGACGCCGTCCGCGAGGCCGACGAGGAGGCGGGCGTCGGGTTCGGCGTCGAGGACGTACCACGCCTCGGTCTTCCCGTTCGGCAGGCCGGCCGCGCGCGCGCGCTCGTCGTCCGGGTGGAGCTGGATCGAGAGGTTCTCGCGGGCGTCGATGACCTTCACGAGGAGCGGGAAGGCGTCGGTCGGGAGCCACCACTCGCCGACCCGTTCGTGCGGGCCGCGTTCGAGGCCGAGCGCGGGGAGGCCGACGCCGCCCCAGGGGCGCGCGACCGGCTCGGGGACGAGGACGACCGGAGAGCTCACGACGACTCTCCCGCGCGGGAGAGGAGTTCGCGCGCCTCGCGCCGCGTCGTCCCGGCGGCGTCGGCGCCGCGCATCATCTCGGCGATCTCTCGCTCGCGGTCCTCGCCGTCGAGGAGCACGACGCTCGCCTCGGTCCGCTTCGTCCCGCCCGCCTTCTCGACGCGGAGGTGACGGGCGGCGAAGGCGGCGACCTGCGGCAGGTGGGTGACGACCACGACCTGCCGGTCGGCGGCGATGCCGCGCAGACAACGGGCGACGGCCTCGCCGAGGCGCGCGCCGATGCCGGAGTCGATCTCGTCGAAGACGAGCACCGGGACGTCCCGGGCCGCCGCCGCGACGCGACGGAGCGCGAGCGCGATGCGGGCGGTCTCGCCGCCGCTCGCGACCTCGGCGATCGGCCGCTCCGCGTGGCCGGCGTTCGCGGCGAGGAGGAATTCGACGCGCGACGCCCCGTCGGCGTGCGCCCGGTCGCGGATCGTCTCGCCGGGATACGGAGAGAGCACGGCCCGGAAGCGCGCCTCCTCCATGCCGAGCGCGACGAGCTCGCGCACCGCGGCCTTCGCCAGGCGCCGGGCCGCGCCCGCGCGGGCCCGGTCGAGCGCCTCGGCGGCCGCCTCGAGCGCGCGGTCCGCCTCGTCGACCCGGCGGTCCGCCTCCGCCTCGTCGTCCTCGTCCGCCTCGAGCGCCCGGATCTCCAGGTCGGCGGCGACGCGGTGGGCGAGGAGCGCCTCCTCGGTCGGGCCGAACCGGTCGAGGAGCCGGCGGACCGCGTCGAGGCGCTCGCGGACCGCGCCGAGCCGGCCGGGTTCGACGTCGACCCGCTCGAGGGCGTGTCGGAACGAGGCGACCGCCTCGTCGATCTCGCTCCGGGCCCTGGCGAGCGCCTCGGCGGCCGGCGCGAGGAGGGCGGCCGCCTCGTCGCCGAGGTCCGCCGCGCGACGTTCGATCGCCGCGAGCCGGTCGACGATCGAGTCGTCGTCCTCGTACAGCGAGGCGATCGCGTCCCCCGAGACGTCCCGGAGCTGGGCCGCCGCCTCGAGGATCCCGTGCTCTCCCTCGAGCTCGGCCAGCTCGCCCGGGCGGACCGCGGTCGCGTCGACCTCGGCGCGCTCGTACCGGAGGAACTCGAGCCGCCGCCGCCGCTCTCGCGCGGCCTCGTGCAGCCGGTCGCGCCGGTCCGCCGCGGCGCGGGCCGCCGCGCGGGCGTCCGCGTACGCCTTCGCCAACGCGGACGTCCCCCCGAACGCGTCGACGAGGGCGCTCCGCTCGGCCGCCGTCTCGAGCCGTCGCGCGTCCCCCTGGCCGAGGACGTCGACGAGCCGCTCGCCGAGGGCGCGGAGCGCGGAGAGGGGGGCGATGCGGCCGTTGATCCAGGCCCGGCTCCGGCCGTCCGGCGCGATGCGGCGGGCGACCACGAGCTCGTCGTCCTCCGCCGCGATCGGACCGAGGGCGGCGAGGGTCGCCTCGTCGAGGGGGGCGTCGAGCCGGAACAGCGCCTGGACCGAGCACGCGCCGTCCGCCTTGGTCGCCCGCGCGCCCCGGACGAGCTCGAGCGCGCGGAGGACGAGCGACTTCCCGGCCCCCGTGGCGCCGGTCAGCGCGTTCAGGCCGGGGCCGAACGGAAGCCGGGCCCGGCGGATCACCGCGAGGTCTTCGATCTCGAGCTCGACGAGCATGCGACCGCCACGAACGGAAGGGCACGAACCGGAAGGGCCCCCGGAACGGAGACGTTCCGGAGGCCCCTCAGGATACCGCGGGGTTTCGCGAATCCTAGCCGGCCGGGCTCGCCTCGTCGTCCGCGGACGGGGTCGGCTCGGCGGCGCTCGTCGCGTCGTCGGCGGGAGCGGGCGTCACGACCTCGAACACGTCGGGGTGCGAGGTCGCGATCGTGCCGGCCGGCGGGGGGGCGATCGGCGCGACCGCCTCGGCCGCCTCGATCGTCGTCGTCGACTCGACCGTCGTCGGCGCGATCGCCTCGGTCGCGGCCGCCGCCTTCTTCACGTAGTTCGGGGTGTAGCCGCAGTCGCACGGGTCGGCCGAGTTCGGGTCGTGCGAGTGCTTCGCCGGCTGGGCGAGGCCGAACGCGTGACGCTTGTGCATGTCCGGGGCCCACGTCCGGTCGAGCGGTCTCAGGGTCAGCACCTCGATGAACGGCTGGTCCCCGAAGATGCTCTGGACGACGCCGACGCACTCGAACCGCTGGAACTTGTGCAGGTCGAAGAGCGCCTCCGCCTGATCGCCGCGCCGGCGATCGAGGTAGAGGAGCTTGCAGACGTCGGCGTATCCGTCCGCGGTGCGGAGGTCGGTCTCCACGTCCCACGCCGCGAAGTTGGCGTGGGTCCTCGAGTCGAAGATCGTGAAGAACGGCTGGTGGATCTCGCCGAACTTGTCGAACCGCGCCACGAACTTCACGCGCGACTTGTAGAACGCGTGCGGCTGGGCCTGGATCTTCGTCAGGGATCCGTTGACGATCCCGTCGTCGATCAGGTTCTTGGTGTCCTTGACCGTCACGTCGCCCGCCCACGCCGAGCCGAAGAGGCCCGTCGCGAGCGCGAGGGCGCCGGCGATCCGAATCGCATGGTTCATCTTCCGTCCTCCTCTGTCGGGGAGCGCAGTCGGGGTCAGCCGGACTGGATCTCCTTCAGCATCAGCTCGAAGGCGGTCTGCAGCTTCTCGTCGGAGACGTAGTCGCCGCTCTCGATCGCCTTCTTGATCCGTTCGATCTTCTCGGCCCTGGACAGGGGCTCCTCGTCGGCGATCCCGAAGAGGATTTCCGTGATTCTCGAGCTGTTCACGAGTGAGCTCCAATGGTGTGAATCGAGGGGTGTGTGTGCTCGTGAAGTCGTGCTGTCGTCGTCCGTCTGCTCTCGGCTCCCGCTCCTCTCTTCTTTCCTTGGGATTGCGACAGGCATGGACCGCCGCCGACGGTCGCTTCTCGTACTTGATCGTCCGAGACGCTCGAGAACCTTGAGGACGGCGAGGGATTCGTTCAGGCGGCGGGGGGCGGGCGGCGCAGGAAGTTCAGACGGGTGTCGCCGTAACTCCTTGCGTCGGCGGCGATCAGGCCGGGGATCGCCAGGTCGGCGAGGCCGGGGGACTCGAGCACCAGGACGCCGTCCTCCGCGACGACCGCCCCGAGGCCGGCCGCGACCTCCTCCAACTCGGCGCGCCCGCGACCGGTCCAGAGGGGGTAGGGCGGACCGAGGAAGACGACGTCGAACGGCGCGGGGGCGGCGGCGAGGTACCGGCGGACGTCCCGCACCTCGATCACGACCCGGTCCGCGACGCCGAGCCGGTCGACGCTCGCCTCCAGGGCGCGGACCGCCGGCGGCGCCCGCTCGACCAGGACGACCTCGGCGGCGCCGCGCGACACCGCCTCGAGACCGACCGTCCCCGCTCCGGCGTACAGGTCGAGGAACCGCGCGTCGCGGACGTCCGGGCCGAGGATGTCGAACAGCGAGCGACGGGCGAGCGCGCGAAGGGGCCTCGTCGCGCGCCCCTTCGGCACCTCGAGGACCCGCCCCTTGAGCGTGCCGCCGAGGATCCGCGGCGCGTCGCCGCCGCGAGGAGCGTGCGTTCGTCTGGGGCGGCCCATGAGGAGCATTCTGCCGCTTCCGTATACTGGTTGCGATCCCACGGAGGGTGCGAATGGCTCGACTGCAGGTGAACATCGACCACGTGGCGACGGTCCGGCAGGCCCGTCGCGCCGTCGAGCCCGACCCGGTGCACGCGGCGGTCCTGGCCGAGCTCGGCGGGGCGACGGGGATCACGGTCCACCTGCGCGAGGACCGGCGCCACGTCGTCGACCGCGACGTCGAGATCCTGCGGCGGACCGTCCGGACCCGGCTGAACCTCGAGATGGCCGCGACCGACGAGATGGTCGACATCGCCCGCCGACTGGTCCCCGACCAGGTGACGTTGGTGCCGGAGAAGCGCGAGGAGCTGACGACCGAGGGGGGGCTCGACGTCGGCGCCCGACGCGACGCGATCGCCCGGGCGTGTGCGTCGCTCGCCGAGGCGGGGTCGGTCGTGTCGCTCTTCATCGATCCGGACGACGCCCAGATCGACGCCGCGGTCGACTGCGGGGCGGCGGCCGTCGAGTTCCACACCGGCCGTTACGCGGACGCAACATCCGACGAGGCTCGCCGGACGGAGCTCGCCGCGCTCGAGTCGGCGGTGCGACGGGCGGTCACGCGCGGGCTCGTGGCGCACGCGGGGCACGGCCTGACGTACTGGAACGTCCGTCCCGTCGCCGCGATCGAGGGGGTCGACGACCTGAACATCGGCCACTCGATCGTGTCGCGCGCGGTCCTCGTCGGGATGGAGCGGGCGGTGCGGGAGATGGCCGACCTGATCGACCGCGCGAGTCGGAGCGCACTTTCCTGAGCGCGGGGCGTCCGACCCGTGTCACGGGCCGGGGTACGTCGTCTATAGTCCTTCACAGTCCCTGGCGGAGCCCCGGTCGACCGGCCGCAACCCTTGAGCGGGAGGCTGGTTTTGGTCGATCCCCATGACATGAGCGACCGCGACGAGAGCGTGACGCGCCCCGACCCGGGCCCCGGGTCTCCGGCTCCGTCGACGGCGGCCGGGTGCTGGCGGATCGTCCTCGATCGGCGGACCCTCCCGCTGCCGCTCCTCCGGCCCGTCACCATCGGCTCCGACGCGCGGAACACGCTCCAGCTGACGCACGGTTCGGTCCGTCCGTTCCACGCCGAGCTCCGCCGCAAGGGAGTCGGTCTGCAGCTCCGGCGGCTCGACGACGAGGGGGAGCTCACGGTCGACGGGACGCCGACGCACGGCACGCTCCTGACGGGCGGCGAGGAGGTGCGGATCGGCAGCCTCCCGATCCGGATCGAGAGGGGGGAGATCGCCGCCGCGGTGGCGGTGGCGGCGGGCGCGCCGCTCTCCCTCGAGCAGGAGTTCCTGCGCGCGTTCACCCGCGAGTTGAAGCGGACGCCGTGGTTCGCGGTCTCGGTCGCGGTGCACGTGCTCCTGCTCCTCTGGGCGCAGTCGTACTTCGAGCAGAAGAAGCGCGAGGAGCGGAACCTCGTGGTGCACGCCGACGTCGACGACATCGGCGACGCGATGCCGCTGGTCGACGACGACGACGAGCCGGAGACGCCGCCCGAGCCGCCGCCCGACGTGGAGGAGCTCCCGGAGATCGAGCCGCTCGACGACCCCGAGCAGGACGACCTCCACTACCTCCACGACGACCCGATCACGTCGGTCGGCGTCGGCAACCTGAAGAACCTCGGCGTCGGTCGCGGGTCGGCGTTCGCCGCCGGGTTCGGCGGGCGCGGCGTCAGCCTGAGCGGGGCGGAGGGTCCGCTCCGCGGGCGGCTCGAGACGTTCCGCGAGTCGGGCGTCGACGTCGTCTTCCTCATCGACACGACCGCGTCGATGGAGTCGTTCCTGCGCGCCGCGAAGGCGACGATCGACCGCATCATCACCGACCTCTCCGACCTCGTCCCGAACGCGCGGCTCGGCATCGTCGCCTACCGCGACGAGGGGGACGAGTACGTCACGCTCGCGACGCCGATCTCGACCGATCGGTACGCGATCCTGAACTTCCTCGAGAGCCTCCGCTGCGGCGGCGGCGGCGACGTCCCGGAAGGGGTGCTCGACGCGTTCGAGGTCGCGTTCGACGAGCTCCGTTGGCGAAGGAACGCGCACCGCGTCGTCCTGCTCGTCGCGGACGCTCCGCCGCACCCGGAGGACATGTCGAAGCTCCGGATGCGCCTGAAGTCGGCGGCGCGGTCGACGCGGACGCCGATGACCGTCAGCAGCATCTTCACCGGCCGCGGCGTCGTGTCGCACGCGCGCCAGCAGGAGGCGGAGAAGGCGCTCCGGGAGATCGCGCACGCGGGCGGCGGCGAGTTCGCCTACCTCGAGAACACCGCGCAGGTGACGTCGCAGGTCGTCTCGATGACGCTCGGCAGCCAGTTCAGGAAGAGCGCGACGCGCCTCCTCGAGCAGCGACGGGCCTCGCCGCGCCACCGCCTGGTCGCCGAGCGCGTCCGCGCTCGGGACGTCGACTGGCTGCTCCGGAAGATGCACATCGTCCCGGTCGAGCCGGCGGTGGTGCAGGGGCTGATCGACATCGGCTCGCCGGGCGTGTCGATCCGCTGCCTCGACCTCGTCCGCGACCCGACGCACCGACGGGGGACGCGGGAGGCGGCGCTGTTCGTGCTCAAGCGGATCACCGACTACGACGGGTCGTTCGACTTCTCGCAATCGCTGGCGTCGCAGGAGCACGAGCTGAAGGGGCTCCAGAAGGCGCTCGAGCGGACCTACCGGCAGACGACGAGGCGCCGCGACGACTGACCCGCCGGCGGCGTGCCCGCCGGACTCCCCGTTGGTACGATCCCGGTTTCGCCCCGCCGGAAAGGTCCCTTCGACGTTGGACGTCCCCGTCTTCCTCCGCGCCGTGCTGCTGGTCCTCACCGGCGCGGGCGCGGTCGCCTACGAGCTGGCCGCCGTCGAGTCGTTCACCGCCCTCTTCGGGAGCACCGCCGAGTCCGCGGCGGCGGTCGTCGCCGTCTTCCTCGGGGCGCTCGCGATCGGCGCCCGCGTGATCGGTCGCCTCGCCGATCGGAGCGCCCGCCCGGTCCGCCTGTTCGCCGTGGTCGCCGTCCTCGGCGGGGCGGCGGCGGCGCTCGGCCCGTGGCTCCTCGACCGGTCGGGCGACGCCCTGCTCCGGACCCTCTTCGGCGCCGACGGACCGCTGCGGGTCGGCGCGCTCCTCGCCGGCGCGCTCCTCGTGGTCGGACCGGCCGGCCTCCTGCTCGGCGGCACGCTCCCCGCGCTCACCTCGGACGCGGTGACGGCGCGGTCGATCCCGGGCCGGCTCTACGCGGCGAACACGTTCGGCGCGGTCCTGGGTCTCGGGCTCGCCGGCTTCCTCCTGCTCGAACGGCTCGGCAACCTCCGTACGGCGATGGCGGCCGGCGTCCTGATCGCCGGGGCGGGGGCGGCGGCGTGGGCCGTCGGGCGCGACGCGCGGGAGTCCGACCGCGACGCGGCCGGGGGGAGCGCCGGCGGTCGGCTCGCCTTCGCGGTCGCGGCGGCGGCGCTCCTCGGCGGGTTCGCCGCGTTGGCGCTGCAGATGCTGGCGACCCGGCTGCTGATGCAGTTCCTCCACGGCTCGGCGTGGTCGTTCGCGGCGGTCCTGCTCGTCTTCCTGATCGGCCTGACCGCGGGCGGCGCGCTCGGCGCGAAGCTGCTCGACGCCGGGTTCGACGCGCGGCGGGCCGCGTCGGCGTTGCTCGCGGCGCTCGGCGCCGGGGTCGCGGTGGCCGGACCCGTCATCGTCGCCGCGGGCGAGTCGATCGAGGCGACGGCGATGCGCGGCGTCGGCCCTCAGCTCGCGCTCTCGCTGGCGGTCCTCCCGGCGACGCTCGCGTCGGGGGCGCTCTTCGCGGTCCTGCTCGGTCCGCGCGCCGGGGCGACGGACGCCGGCACCCACGTCGGGCGCGTGACGCTCTGGAACACGGTCGGCGGGATCCTCGGATCGCTGCTGTCGGCGTTCGTCCTCGTCCCCGCGTTCGGGACCCGACCGACGCTCCTGATCGTCGCGCTGGCGGCGGTCGTCGGGGCGCTCGTCACGGCGCGCTCGCGCGGGACGGTCGCCGCCGCGGCGGGCGGTCTCGGCGTGGCCCTCGGCGCGTTGCTGGCGGTGGACCTGCGGGCGATCCCCGACGACCCGGTCTTCACCGAACGGATCGCGTATCGGGAGGGGCGGCTCGCGAACGTCGCGGTCCTCGGCCGTCCGGGGGAGCGCCGCCCGGTCCTGTACATCAACCGGACCGCGCGTCAGGGCGGCGGGGACGAGGGACGGGCGCTCGAGCGGAAGCAGGGCCTCCTCCCGGTGGCGTTGAAGCACGGCGACGTGCGGACGGCGCTCGTGCTCGGGGTCGGGACCGGCGGCACGGTCGAGGGGCTGCTCGAGGCGCGCGTCCCCTCGATCCACGCCGTCGAGCTGGTCGGCGGAGTCCTCGACGTCCTGCCGCTCTTCGCCGAGCCCGGGCGGGACCTCTCTCTGCAGCCGTCGGTCGAGCTGTTCCACGAGGACGCGGTCACCTTCGCGCGGGCGACCCCGCTGAAGTACGACCTCGTCGTGGGAGACCTCTTCTTCCCGTGGCAGGACGGCGCCGGCCGCCTCTACAGCGTCGAACACTTCCGGGCGGTGAAGGAGCGGCTCGCCGACGGCGGGGTCTACTGCCAGTGGATCCCGCTCTACCAGCTCCGGTGGGAGGACTTCGGCCTGATCGCGCGGACGTTCTCCCGGGCGTTCCCGCAGACGATGATGTTCCTCGCCCGGCTCCGGTCGCCGCACCCGATGGTCGGCCTCGTCGGCTCGGTCGACCGGCTGAGCTTCGACCGCGCGCGGCTCGACGCGCTGTTCGGCGGCCGGGACTCCGCGGCGTGGGCGGCGGTCGGGCTGCGGGACGCGTTCGACCTGTTCGGGCTGTACGTCGGGGACCAGTACACGATCGACGCCGCGTTCTCGGGCGGCGAGGCGTTGGGGGACGACGCGATCGTCACGCTCGATCGCCCCCTCGTCGAGTACCGCGCGGCGCGGACCGAGGAGATCGAACCGGTCCTCGCGTTGAACAACATCCACAACGTCGAGCGCGCGCTCGGCGGCACGCTCGTCGAGTCGATCGAGCGCGAGCCGGACCGGACCGAGGAGGAGCGCGGCGAGTTCGAGACCCGCGTGAACCGGCGGCTCGCCGCCCAGGCGCAGGCGCTGCAGGGATACTACTGGAAGCTCAGGGGCCGGCTCGAGCCGACGGACCCCGAGCGGCTCGTCGAGACCGAGGCGAGCCGGTGCATCGCCGGGTTGACCCTCGACCCGACGCACCCCGAGCTGAACGAGGCGGCGGCGGACCTCTGCGCGCGGCGCCTGAAGGAGCGACGGTTCTCCGACGTCGTCGGGTTCGCGAGCGAGGTGCTGCAGCGGAACCCCGGCAACGTCGAGGTCGCGCGGAGCCTCGGGACCGCCGCGCTCCTCCTCGGCGAGGCGGAGAACGCGATCTCCGCCCTCGAGCACACCGTGTCACTCGACGACGACGACGTCGCGAACCGGATGCTGCTCGGCATGGCGCGGTTCCTGGCCGGCGACGAGGAGGGCGCGAGGGAGGACCTCGACCGGTCGTTCGCGCGGGCGAGCGAGGGGTACTCGGCGGTCGCGTTCGCGATGCGGGCGGCGCTGGCGGGAGAGCGCGAGGTGGCGGCGGAGGCGCTCCGTCCGATGCTCGACCATCCGGTCTGGGGCGTCCTCGCGCGGCGGACCCTCGCCCGGGTCGAGGGGGACGGCGCGGCGGCTCCGCGGGAGGGGAGTTGATCCGGCTCGTCGCGTTCGTCCTCGGGTTCGTCTCGCTCGGCGCGGAGGTGTCGTTCGCGTGGGCGTGCGAGCGTCTGCTCGGACAGACGAACGCGACGGTGGCGGCGGTCCTCTCCGCGTGGCTGCTCGGGCTCGCGCTCGGGGCCCGCGTCGGCGGGGGATCGTCGTTCGTCGCGGCGAAGGCGCGTTCGACGGTCCGGCGGGCGCTCCTCGCGCTCGGGGGGCTCGTGATCCTGACCCGGCTCGCGCTCCCGCTCCTCGCGGCGGTTCCGGCGCCCGCCGACGGCGGCTTCCCGTGGGCGCGCGGGTTCGCGGTCGTGCTCCTCCTCCTCCCCGCGCCGTTCGCG
>JAUIEL010000804.1 GCA_030428825.1 bacterium | reverse complement strand
CGGCTCGTAGTGGTACGAGAATTCGGGGAGGGCGCCGATCGCGTCGCCGAGGAACGACGTCCCCGAGCGGGGCGCGCCGACGACGAACAGCGGCCGCGCGAGCCGCGGCCACGCCGACCGGAACAGGCGGCCCGGCGAGAGCCGGCGGCCGCCCCCCTCGTACCGCTCGTCGTCGACGCGGCGCGTCTTCCGGAGCCACCGGCGGACGTTCCTCCAGTGGAGCGGCGTCGGTTCCTGGCTCATCGTGCGCGGCGAGCCTACAGGAGGTCCCGGACGAACGTCTCGAGCGTGCGCGCGCGCGCCCCGAACGACGCCTCGAGGGCGAGCGCCCGTCCCGCCGCCGCGAGCGCCGCGGTCCGCGCCGGGTCGGCGAGCGCCTCCTCGATCCGCCCCGCCATCGCCGCCGCGTCCCCCTTCGGGTAGAGGAGCGCCGAGACGTCCGGCGTCACGAACGCGCGGATCGCCGGCGTGTCCGCGGCGACGACCACCACCCCGCGGACCATCGCCTCGAGCATCTTCAGCGGGCAGGTGTACCGCTCCCCCTCCTCGAACTCCGGGTCGAGCGGCACCAGCGCGCAGCGCGAGCGGCCGACGATCTCGAGCGCCTCGGCGCGCGGCCGCTGCCCGAACCACGTGACCCGGTCGCCGAGGCCGAGCGCGCTCGCCTTCTCCTTCAGCGCCTCGAGCCGCTCCGGCGGGTTGCCGCCGACCACCGCGAGGCGGACCCCGTCGAGCCGGGCGACCGCCTCGAGGCAGACGTCGACCCCCTTCCACTCGAACAGCGAGCCGGCGTAGACCGCGTCGAACTCCCGCTCGGCGCCCGCCGCGTCGGCGGCCCGGACCCCGTTCGGCGCGACGACCAGCGGCCCGTGCGGCCGGAGCCCGTCCCGCAGCCGCGCCTCGAGGAGCGGGTGGCTCGCCACGACCCCCGTCGCCGTCGCGAAGACGCGCCCCTCGAGCCGGCGGATCCGCCGGAGCGTCCCCGCGTGGAACCCCTGGTCCTCGCGCTTCTCCTGGACGACCTTGTGCGCCTCGAAGACGACGGGCACCCGCAGGAGCCGCCCCGCCGTCAGGAGGAACCGCGCCAGGCGCGAGTCCTTCAACGTCCGGAAGTAGAGGACCGTCCGCCCGCGGCGAACGAGCCCGCGCAGGTACCAGAGGAGCGCCGCGCGGACGAACCAGCTGCGGCTGCCGCTCGCGTTCTTCAGGCGGATCGCCGGCTCGGCGACGAGGTGGAGGTTCTCGTGCGGCCGGACGTCGAACGGCGCGAGGTTCGCCTCCGCGGTCTCCTCCTTCAGGCGGGTCACGATCAGGAACACTTCGTGACCGCGCTCGGCGAGCGCCCGGCACGTCTCGGTCGTCTGCACCAGGTTCGCCTCGACCCCCGGCAACGCGAGCGGGTGGAGGTAGAGGAACCGGAGCGGCGTCTTCCCGTCGCCCACCGTCGTCACGGCAGCTCGAGCAGGTCGAGGATCGCGCGGACCGCGCGTTCGGTGGCGTTCCCGGGGTCGTGGAACAGGTCGTCGGCGAGCGCCCGCCGGACCTCCCGGTGCTCGTCCGGGTGCGCCAGCGCGTGCTCGACCGCGTCCCCGACCTCGTCCGGCCCGGGGACGACCCAGCCGGCCTTCCGCCCCCACGTCTCGAGGTCCGCCTTCGGCTTCAGCTTCCCCGGCAGGTCCTCGACGTCCATGAAGAGGATCGGTCGGTCGAGGAGGGTGAACTCGTTCGCCACGGACGACGCGTCGCTCACCAGGAGGTCGGCGGCGGCGAGGTACGGCACGACGTCGGGCGCCGACACCAGCCGGAGGTTCTCCGCGTCGAGCGCGCCGATCGTCCCCCGCCAGTCGCGGCTCGCCTTGCGCGGGTCGAGGGAGTTGTCGTGGAGCTTCACCAGGACGTTCAGCCCGGTCGCGGCGAGCGCGGGGACGAGCCGCTCGCCGTACGCCTCGAGCGACGACACCTTCGACGACCAGGTCGGCGCGTACAGGATCGTCTTCCGGGAGGGATCGAGCTCGAGGCCGGCGAGGACCTCCTCCCGCCGGTGGCGCCCGTTCACGAGGTCGTCGAGCTTCGGCATCCCGACCACCGGGAAGCGGTGGATGTTCCCGGCGTCGATCAGGCCCATCCGCTGGAACTGCCGCCGCATGTACGGACCGGCGAGCAGGGCGAGGTCGTACTTCAACGCGTTCGAGTTCACCGCGTGGTTCCGGAACGACACGCCGTGGAAGACGTGGACGCGGTGGCGCGCGCGCGGCGCGGCGACGCCGAAGTCGGCGGACATGTACAGGTCGTACGGCGTCAGGCGGGCCCGGATCTTCGAGACGACGCGCACGTTCTCGAGCCCGACGTCGCGGAAGACGCAGCCGGCCCCGCCGTGGCCGAACAGCCGGGCCGCCCCGAAGACGCCGAGCCGCTCGTCCCGGAGCAGCCGCTCGAGGATCGGGCGCATCATGACGGCCCCGACGGGCTTCTTGGCGTACGCGAGGACGGTCTTCAACGAGGCGCTCTTCGGGTCCGGGACGAACGCGGCAGTCTACCCGCCCGCCGCCCCGCTTCGAGGCGTTCGGGGGCGCGCCGTCGCTCGCGTCAGACCGCGTCCCGGATCACGGCCCGGATCCTCGCCCGGATCGCGGCGCGGTCCTCGGCCGGCTCGGCGCCCTTCGCCGCGCGCGTCGGCCGGGGCTCCGGCGCGACCGTCCGATCGGCCGGCGCCGCCTCCTCCGCCTTCGCCTCCGCCGCGGCGACCGGCAGCGAGATCCGGACCGCCAGTCCCTGCTTCCCCGACGGCGCCGCC
>JAUIEL010000803.1 GCA_030428825.1 bacterium | reverse complement strand
ACCGACCTCCTAACCAGGGAACGACCATGCGACTCCTCCTCGTCCCGCTCGCCCTCGTCCTCGCCGCGCCCGCCGTCGCCGACGCGCAGTCGCTCTGGCAGAAGGGGCGCAAGCGCCACGTCGCGCTGGTGGCCGACAACCGCGCCCACCGCCTCGGCGACATCGTGACCATCGTGGTCGACGAGAGCCAGAAGGTGGAGAACAAGGAGAACGTCAACACGTCGAAGACGACCGCCGCCTCCGCCTCGGTCACGTCGTTCACGCCCGCGCCCGAGCTCGCCAAGGACTGGCTGCCGGTCGAGTGGGACTCGAACCGGACGTTCGGCGGCACCGCCGACTTCAAGAAGGAGGGGACGTTCGAGAGCCGCGTCACGGCGACGGTCGTCGACCTCCTCCCGAACGGCAACCTCGTGATCGAGGGACGCCGGAAGGTGACGATCGACGGCGAGCAGAAGTGGATGACCGTCTCCGGCACCGTCCGCTCGTACGACGTCGAGGCGGACAACACCGTCCGCTCCGAGCTGGTCGCGAACGCGACGGTGACGTACGAGTCGTGCGGGACGCTCGCCGCCAGCACCGAGAAGGGCTGGTTCGAGAAGATCATCGATTTCATCTGGCCGTTCTGAGCCCGACGACGCCGCGCCCCGCCCAAGAGACCGGAACGGAGAGCCATGTCCCTCGCCCTGCAGCTCGGCCTCGCCACGCTCCTCCAGGTCGCGCCGCCCGTCGCGCGCACGCCGGACCACGCCGTCCCGCGGAACGCGTCGGTGCGGATCGGCGACCTGACCCACGTGAAGGGGATCCGCGAGAACGCCCTCTGGGGGACCGGGCTCGTCGTCGGGTTGAACGACACCGGCGACAGCGCGAACGCCACCCGGCAGGCGCTCCGGAACCTGCTCGAGAAGCAGAACCTGAACCTCTCGGTGCAGGACCTCGACGACGGCAGCGCGGCGCTGGTGATGGTCACCGCGACGCTCCCGCCGTTCTCGCGCGAGGGGGACCGGATCGACGTCCGCGTCGCGGCGACCGGCGGCGCGGAGAGCCTCTTCGGCGGCACGCTCCTGTTCACCCCGCTCACCGGCGCCGACGGCGAGGTGTACGCGGTCGCGCAGGGGCCGGTCACGGTCGGCGGGTTCACCGCCCAGGGCGCGGCGGCGAGCGTGACGCAGAACCACCCGACCGTCGGCCAGGTGACGAACGGCGCCACCATCGAGGTCGACGTCCTCTCCCGTTTCCTCGACGACGACGACGCGCTGGAGCTCCGGCTGCGCGACCCCGACTTCGTCACCGCGTCGCGCATCGTCGACGTCGTCAACATGCGCTTCCCGGACTCCGCCCGCTCGGCCGACCCGTCGATGATCGAGGTGCGCGTCCCGGACACCGTCTCGAGGCACGGCCGCGTGCAGTTCGTGGCCGAGGTCTCCGCGCTCCGGGTCGAGCCGAACGTCCGCGCCCGGATCATCGTCAACGAGAAGACCGGCACGATCATCGCCGGCCAGGGGGTCACGATCGACCGGGTCGCGATCGCCCACGGCAACCTCACGGTGACCGTCACCGAGTCCCCGCTCGTCTCGCAGCCGTACCCCGACTCGAACGGGGTCACCACCACCGTCCCCCGCACCGACGTCCAGGCGACCGTCGACGGGGGCGCCGGGGTCACGGTCCTCGGCGGGACGGCGACGATCAGCGAGCTGGCGGCGGCCCTGAACGCGCTCGGCTCGACCCCCCGCGACCTGATCACCATCCTCCAGAACCTCCACGACGTCGGCGCCCTGCACGCCGAACTGGAGATCCGCTGATGCGCACCGACCCCCTCCTCCCCGGAGGACCGACCGGGATCCCCTCTCAACTCGGGAGCCGATCGGTCGAAGAACTGGATGAGGCCCGCGCGGCCGAGCAGTTCACGACCGTCCTCATGTCGTTGGTGGTCAAGGAGATGTTCAAGACCACGGCCGTCGGCGGGGAGAACGACATGTTCGGGAACGGCCCCGGATCGGACGTCTACCGCGGGTTCGCGCAGCAGGCGTTCGCCGAGGCGCTCACCCGCCACGGGATGGACGACCTGGTCGACAGCGTGCGCGCCTCGATCGCCAGCCACCGCTCCTCGGAGGAACCGCAGTGAACCTCGACCCCGCACTGATCGACCGCCTCGGCGCGGGCCTCGAAGCGGCGATCCGCGCCGAGGAGGAGCTCGACACGCTCCTCGCGCGGCAGGAGGAGGCGCTGAAGAAGGGGGCCGCGGACGAGGTCCTCGCGACGAGCACCGCGCTCGAGCCGGCGTACGAGGCGCTCCGCGAGGCGATGGAGGGTTGCCGGGGCGCGGTCGTGGAGATCGACGAGCGGCTCGGCCTCGCGCACGGGACGCCGCTCCGGTCGGTGCTGAAGGAGCTCCCGGCCGACCTCTCCCCCACCCTGGCGGAGCGGCGCGACCGCCTGGTCGCCGTCCGGCGGCGGGCGCGGCGGCGATCGGCCCGGAACGCGACCCTCGCCCGCGCGTCGCTCGACGCGATCCGCACCGTGCGCGGTCTCCTCGCCGGCGAGGCCCCGCCGACCGTCGCCGTCGGATCGAGCGGCCGGCTCGACGCCCAGGCCTGAACCCGGAGGACCGCGATGTCGCTCGGCTACTCGCTCGGACTGAACGCCCTCCTCACCTATCGCACCGCGATGGACACGATCGGGCACAACCTGGCGAACCAGAACACGCCCGGTTACTCGCGCCAGATCGCGCTCCTGCAGACCGGGAAGGCGGCGAAGGGACCGAAGCTGCAGAGCGTCGGGACCGGGGTCACGCTCGCCG
>JAUIEL010000802.1 GCA_030428825.1 bacterium | reverse complement strand
CCGGTCTGGGGACCGCCCGGGGGACCGGTCTGGACCGGGACGCGCGCGTCGGGGAACCGCTGGGCCGAGGCGACCGGCGCGGCGGCGAGGAGGACGGCGACGAGGGCGAGCACGGGGTGAAGCGACATGAGGATCTCCCGCCGACAGTCTAACGCCTCAGCCGAGACGCGTTGCGCCGTCGCTCGCCGTCACTGGGAACGATTTCGCGGGAACTGCTTCCCAGTCAATCGCCCACCGCGCGAACGATCCCGTTCGGCCGTCGGCGGAGCACGCGGGAACCGCTCTCCGACGTTTCGACGCACGGCATGTCGGTTGCAGTCTTCTCCCTCGGCCCGTGGGACGATTTCGAGTATCAATGACGTTCGGGAGGCCGCGCTCCGCGAAGGAGACGCAGGGACATCCCGGAACGAGACCCTCTGGAGAATCACGCCATGAAGCGCGCTGTCCTGTGCGCCCTCGCGACCCTCGGCCTCGCGATCGGCAGCACGGCCCTCGGTCAGAGCACGATCGTCGGCTCCGGCCACGACCTCTCCTGGGCGGGAGGCGGCCAGATCTGCGTGCCGTGCCACACTCCTCACGACGCGTACTCGTCGACCGCGCCGCTGCCGGTGGAGATGGTCCTCTGGAACCATCAGGCGACGACGCAGACGTTCACGATGTACACGACGCTGACCGGCAACACCGGCACGCCGGACGGCTCGAGCCTCCTCTGCCTGAGCTGCCACGACGGGGTCACCGCCATCGACAACTACGGCGGGAACAACGGCGGCATCGTGATGACCGGCTCGGCGGTCGTCGGCACCGACCTGTCGGACGACCACCCGATCGGGATCGAGTACCCGTCGGGGAACCCGAACTATCACGCGGTCCCGCAGAACAACCTGCCGCTCTTCAACGACGGCACGCTCGACCGGGTGGAGTGCGCCTCGTGCCACGACCCGCACGGCGCCGGGTTCGACTACTTCCTGCGGGACACGACGGCCGGCAGTCAGATCTGCCTCGACTGCCACGACCTCTGACCCGTCCGACGCGCGCCGCTCCGGGCGGCGTGCGCTCCAGGACGCCGACCGCCGGCGACCGCCCCCCGCAGCCGCGGTCGTGTCGGTTCACCCGCTCGCGGTGAACCGGCACGGAACGCCCGGCGGCGGGGGGCGCTTCGTTTCGGGCCGCCCCTTCGTTCCCGGCGCTCGCCGATGAGGAGCCCTCCGCCGATGGACCCCGCCCGACCCGCCGTGACCCCCACGCGCCTCGCCGCGGCCCTCTGCGCGGCGCTGGTCGTCGGACGCGGAGGCCCGGCGGACGCGCAGGACCACGGACCGGTCGCGCCGTCCGGCTCGCTCGCCTTCCGCTGTCAGTTCGATCGGGGGGACGAGCGGAAGCAACTCGAGACGACGATCCCGCTCCCGTCCCTGGTCGACGCGCACGACCTCGACCAGGTCGTCGTCCTCCCGCGGCCGCTCCCGCGCGTGCGGCTCGTCCGCTACCTCCCGCTCGCGGTCATGGAGCAGCGGGTCATCGACGCGCCCCCCGGCGAGGGCGCGCCCGCGGTCCGGCTCTCGATCGAGGGTCCGAAGCGGTCGTTCGAGCGCTGCCTCGTGGTCCGGAACCCGGTCCGCGACCGCATGAGCAGCCTGATCGCGAACTGGCGCCTCTTCGAGGTCGAGGACGGCGCGCCGCGGGACGCGCTGTTCGCGCGGTTCGAGGACGAGATGGAGCGCGCGCCGACGATCACCGTCGAAGGGCCGGGCGGCGCGGTCGCGGTGGTGCCGGCCGAGCCCGGCCTCGAACGCGACCTCGGCTCGCTCGGCGGGTCGATCCGGGTCATCGAGTTCTACCCCCACTTCTCGCGCGACCCGCAGACGACCGCCCCGATCAACCTCTCCGAGCGGCGGATGAACCCCGCCGTCCACCTCGAGCTGCGCCGCGGCGAGCGGTCGGAGGAGCGGTGGGCGTTCACGCGCTTTCCGCAGTTCCGGCTGCATCGGACCGAGACGCTGCCGTACTCGATCTCGCTCGACTCGCCGGTCGAGGCCGACGACCCGATCCCGGTCTTCGGCGTGATGGCCGTCGGCGGCGAACGCCTGGAGGTCTGGACGCGGGACGCCGCGGGCGAGGCGTCGTCCCGCGAGGTCGACGTCGGCGAGGCGGTCGCGGTCCCCGACTCGAACTACGTCTTTCGGATCTCCGAGTTCGAGCCGAACGGCCTCCTGCAGGAGCGGTACTCCCCGACCGACGCCCGGAGGGCCGGGGTGACCGCGCTCCGGATCCGGCTCGAGCCCGAGGGCGGCGAGCCGGTCACGGCGTGGCTGGCGATGGGGACCGAGCAGAGCGTGAAGACCGGCGCGGGCCCGATCGTCCTCTCGTTCGACTCGACGCGCCGGCGCACCGACGCCGGCGGCGGGGGGTTCCATGGCCGCGGACACTGAGCGGGCGTGACCGCTCGAGGGAGCTTCGGAGATCATGCCTTCGCCGGTGGCCGCCGTTCGTCGTCCGCTCGCGCCGATCGCCGGCGCCCTGCTCCTCCTCGTCGGGTGCGGCACGACGCCGCCGCCCGACGAGCGGCCGCTCCTCCTCTTCCCGCCGCCCCCCTCCGCGCCGCGCGTCCAGTACCTGACGTGGGCCAGCGGGTCGGGCGAGGTCGGCGACGACCTCTCGACGTTCGATCGCTTCCTCCTCGGCGAGGAGGCCGCGATCCGGCGGAACATCGTGAAGCCGTACGGCATCGCCGCGCGGGACGGCGTCGTGTACGTCTGCGACACGAAGGGGCTCAGCCTCGCCCGCCTCGACTTCGTGGAGGG
>JAUIEL010000051.1 GCA_030428825.1 bacterium | reverse complement strand
CGACCACCACGGCGCGAAGTGCGTCGTCGGGCCGGAGTGGCACTCGTACCACGTGCCGTTCGACTCGCTCCGTCAGGTCGGCCACGGCCGGCGCGTCCGCTTCGACCCGTCCCGGGTGATCGCCGTCGAGCTGCTGACCGAGGCGGGCGACGACGGCCCGTTCCGGATCGACGTCGACGACCTCGAGCTGTACCGCTGACCGCGGCCGCGGTCAGCGCCGGTCGCGGAGGATCTCCTCGTCGAACAGGTCGCGCAACGCCGGGCGGAGCAGCCGGGCGTGCCCGCCGTCGAGGACCCGCAGCGCCGCCTCGAGCGCCGCCTTCGCGACCGCGGACTCCTCGAGCAGCGCGAGTTCGTCGAGACGGGGGCGGAGCTCCGCCTCGCGTCGGACCGCGGCGACGATGGCGGCCGCGGCGCGGACCTCGGGGAGGTCGGACCCGAGCGACCGGCGGCAGATCCCGAGCACGACCTCTCGGTCCTCGAGGTGGGCCGCGGCGACGACCGCCGCCGCGCGGAGCGACGGCTCGCGCGCCTTCTCGCTCTGCTCCTCGACCAGCGCGATCACCTTCCGGTCGGACGGCGCGACGCCGGCGAGCGCGCGGAGGACGTCGCCCCGGACGCCGACGTCGTCCTCCTTCCGCCAGCGGGCGAGGAGCTTCGAGCGGGACTTCTCGACCGCGAGCTGCTCCAGCGCGACGGCGGCCTGGCGGCGGACGACCGGCCGGTGGTCCTCGAGGAACGGCGCGACGAAGGTCCACCAGCTCTCGGGGGAGCGCTCGCCGATCGTCCGGAGGAGGTTGCCGAGCGGTCGACCGACGCCGCCGGACCAGCCGGAGGACGCCTGCTTCCGGACGAACTCGACGGCGCGCTTCTCCTCCGACCGGACGAGGCGGTCGAGGTCTGCGCGCGTCGCCCGCGCGGTCTTCTTCGAGCGCTCGAGGATCGCGTCGACCTCCTCCTCCGTCGGCGGCAGCTCGGGCGGCGGCCCCTCCTCCTCGGGGACGGGGATCCCGTCGGCGACGAGCCGCTTCGGCGCGCGCGCGGCCTTCGAGAGGGTCCACGCGAACTCCGGGTCGACCCGCCGGATCGCGGCGACGAAGCACCACTCGAGCTCGCCGACGGTCACCTGGTACGGGACGGAGAGGAGGACCTCGCCGCCGGGGGCGAGGAACACGTGCTGCGGCGCGATCACCGACCCGTCCGGTTCGACGGGGACGAACTCCCGGCGGACCCGCTTGTCGATCGCGACGTGCGCCGCGCACGGCGGACCGCCCCCGACCCGCGGGCAGCGGTCGGCGCCGCCGTGGTCGAACCGCGACGCGAAGAGGTTGACCGTGCGCGCGGCGAGCTTCCGGATCGTCGGGTCGCGGTAGTGGGTCTCGACCATCCAGTCGTTCGCCCGCTCGTGGTCCATGTTGATCGCCAGGAAGACGACCTTGCCGTCCCGCTTCGCCTCGGCCAGCGCCTCGTCGACGGAGGCCCTCCAGTCGAGGGTCGGCGCGGCCAGGGCGGGGGCGAGGAGGGCGACGAGGAGCGCGACGGGCGCGGGCGTCATGGGGTGGCTCCGGCGGGAGGCGACGACGCCGCGCATCGTAGCAGCCCGTTGAAGATGTCATTCCGGGGCCGCGGCATCTCGGCCGCGATGGACTCGCCTCGCACCGAGAGCACTTCCTCAACGGGCTGGTGGCACCGCGGCCGTCCTGCTCCGGCGCTCGACGCGCGGCGCGCTCAGTCGTCGTGGCGGGGCGGCCGCCGTTGGCGCTTCAGCTCGCTCCGGCGCTTGCGGGCCTGGATGCGGCGCTCGACCGAGCCGCGCGTCGGCCGGGTCGGGCGTCGCTTCTTCCGCGGCGTCAGCGCCTCGGTCACGAGCGCGACGAACCGGCCGATCGCCGCCGCGCGGTTGCGCGGCTGGTCGCGGTGCTCGGACGAGTGGAGGACGAGCTCGCCGTCGTTCGTGAGTCGGGAGCGGAACCTCTCGCGGAGGATCTCGCGCGCGCGGTCCGAGAGGGAGGGGGAGCCGGCGACGTCGAACCGGAGGGTGACGCGGGTCGACACCTTGTTGACGTTCTGGCCGCCCGGGCCGCCGCCGCGCGACGTCTCGAAGCGGAGCTCGTCGACCGGGATCACGACCCCCTGGGGGAAGCGGAGGTCGGTGTCGTCGTCGCGCGTCGCCATGCCCCGATCATAGCGCGGGCGCCGGACCCCGCCGCGCGCATCGGAGTCGATGCGCGCGGCCGGGTCCGGCGCCCGGCCGTCCCGTCGCCGTCGGTCCGGCGACGGGCCGTCAGAACTCCTCGCCGTTCATGTCGAAGTTGGCGAGGTTCGCCGAGAAGTCGTTCTTCGGCGTCACCGTCAGGACCTGCCGGGTCTGGAGCTGGTTCCCGAGCACGTGGTCGCGGCTCTGCGTGACGAGCGTGATGAGGATCGCCCCGCCGCGCGAGTCGCGCTGGAAGACGACCTGGTCGACGCCGCGGCAGAGGACCTTCGGGTTCTCGGTCCCGCTCTGGTCGATCCGGACGAGGTGCGTGCGCGGGAAGTCCGTCGCCGCGCCCGTCCCGAGCCGGTAGAGGAAGGGGCCGGCCTGCTCGACCTGGATCGAGTCGCCGACCGTCGAGAAGTCCCCGATCGTCATGAACCGGAGCGCGAACGAGTCGTCGCCGACCGAGTTCGTCGTCGGGTAGATGGTCCCCGGCGGCGGGACGGCGGTCGGGTCGACGGAGTCGTTCTCGATCACGCCCGTGTCCGGGTCGATGCGGTACAGCTCGACCGTCTCGTCCCGGACCGACGCCTCCTGCAGCTCGAGGTTCATCGACACCAGGGCGCGGGCCGAGTTCGCCATCGACTCGAGCTTCGCGGTCCCGCTCGAGGAGCCGCGCATCGAGCCGACGTAGCCCGAGAACGCCATGTAGAAGATCCCCGAGAGCAGGGTCGCCGAGATGGTGATCTCGAGCAGGGTCATGCCGCGTTCGGTTCGCATCGGTCTTCCTCTCCGCCGATCAGTCGGCCGGGATGAGCTTGACGCCCAGGTCCTTCAGCTCCCAGCCGAGGTACTGCGGGCGGCGGTCCTTCGGGAAGAACGGCGGCGGCTGCTGCTTCATCTTCTCGTCGAAGAGGGAGAAGCCGCGCCGGAAGCCGTACAGGAACGAGCCCGTGTACGTCACGACCGCGGTCGCCGGACGCTTGAAGGAGATCAGGCCCCCGAAGCGGCGGATCGACGAGCGGGCGCCGTTGTAGGTGTAGAAGTCGTTCGAGCCGTCGATGTACGTCAGGTTGCCGTTCGAGTCGTACCCCATCCCCTCGAGGGTGAGGCGCTTCTCGAGCGAGAGGTACGCGCCGGCGATCTCCGCGTTCTCCGGCACGTCCGACATCAGGATGATGTCCTGCGCCGCGACCACGCCGAGGACCGAGTCGCCGTCGTAGAAGCCGTCGCCGGCGTTCGGCTCGACGCCGTACGGCCGCTCGTTCGCGAAGTACTCGACCGACTCGGTCGTGCCGATGACGTCCGCCTCGTCGATCTCGTCGACCAGCCCGTACTCCGACTCGTCGAGCCCCTCGATGTCGTCGGAGTAGACGAGCTTCGTCGCCGGGTCGCCCTCGTCGTCGAAGTACCGCACCGACCCGACGACGTCGATGTTGCCGGTGGTGGCGAGCGTGGTGCGCGTCGACACCTCGCCCTGGAGCGTGGTCCGTCGCGTGTCGTCGGCGGTGTCGAAGAAGAGGACGCCGTTGTTCGGCGTCGGGAGCCCCTGCACCAGCATCCACTTCGACGGGTCGTCCGCCTTGACGAGCTTCACCTGGACGGTGGCGCCGTCGAGCACGAGCTCGCTGTCGACGTTCCCCTCCACGAGGAGCCCCTCGGACGGACCGGTCCCGTCGGCGCCGAAGTTCACCGAGATGTCGATGTCCGGATCGCCGGCCGACATCTTCAGCTCGGACGCGTCGGAGATGCCGTGCATCGAGATCGAGTAGTCCGGGTTCGACTCGTTCAGCCAGACCGACTGCGGGTTCGTCCCCTCGGCGTACCCCTTGAGGTGGTCGTCCGGGCTCGACGGGTCCGGGTTCGACGTCAGGTGCTCCGGCAGCGGGAGGTAGAGGGGGTCGGCCTCGAAGTTGTTCTCCGGGTGGAGGTAGACCGTGTCCTCCTCGACCGCGCCCGCGGTGTACGACACGCCGTCGACCGCCATCAGGCGGTGCGCGTAGTACGGGTTCGCGGTCATGATGTAGAGGTGCTTGTTCGTGTGGATCTCGCCCTCGGCCGGCTTGCCGGGGTTGACCGGGGAGCCGCCGAGCCCGAGGTCGTCGTCGACCACGGCCACGAAGTTGTTCGAGAGCGGCGTCCCGTCGCGCACGTACTGGCGCACGAGCTTGACCGCGCCCTTCGTCGACCCGTCGGAGAGGGTCGCGAGCGGCTCGTACACCTTCGACTCGAGGACGAACCAGTTCGGCGGCAGGTCCTCGTAGCCGCCGGCCGGCGCGATCTCGGCGCCGTTCTCGTCGAACTGGTCGTTCGGCTTGACGGTCCGGACCTCGACCATGCGGTTCGTGCCGGGGACGAACGACTTCCCGTCCGCGACCTCGGGGTCGACGAGGGCGGGGTTCTGCTGGTTGGACTGGGAGGTGGCGGAGACGGCCTCCTCGTTGATGACGAGATGGGCCCGCGCCAGTCCGGAGTGGACCCCGAACAGGCTGCGCACCGACGCCGCCTTCTGCCGGCCGTCCCTCAGCTCGACCTGGGTGCGGTCGAGGAAGAGCATCGCGCCGGAGATGGCGAGGAAGGTGAAGATCACGGCCACCACCAGGGCTGCGCCCCGTTCGTGATGGCGAACTGATCGATTCATGGGAGGAACCTCGGTTCGTGAAGGCATTCGGGCCGGGATCGGTGCGCGGTCTCGACCGCGGTCTCAGGGGTCCTGGGCGCGGAAGCCGCGCAGCAGGAGCTCGGGGGTCGCGTTCGGCGTGTTCGGGGTCCAGGAGATCTCGATCGCGAACAGCTCGCGCGCCTGGTCGCTCGTGTCGGCCTCGTACGCGCCGGCGGCGAACTGGTGTTTCAGGGTCCCCTGCGCCATCGTCCCGTCGAGGTCGGCGTCGATCGACGGCGGGTAGAGGAGCGTCGACGCGACGTTGTTCGTCACCCGGACCTGGAACGTCCCGGCGATCGCGAAGTTCGGCGGCGCGAAGTCGTACACCAGCCCCGGCATGGCGTCGATCGCCTTCGCGAGCGCGATCATCGACGGCGGGTTCGAGCCGATCTCGGGGTCGCCGGAGAAGACCGTGTCGAGGTCGTCGGCGCTCGCCGCGGCGTCGGCGTCGGTGCCGAGCTGCAGGTTGTACATCGTCTCGAGGTAGTGCTGCGCGCGCGCCAGGACGATGGTGTTCTCCTGGTACTCGCGGTTCGCCGACATGCCGGTCATCATCGTCGCCGCGACCCCCATGGAGGCGACGGCGAGCAGCGTGGCCGCGATCGTGATCTCGATCAGGGTGAGGCCGCGTTCGCGGGAGCGGCGGCCGGCGGGGTGCGTCCTCATCGTCCGTCCTCCGGTCGCGCGTCGCGCTTCGCGCGCAGCTCGGCCGGGAGCGGGCCGCTGTAGTGGCCGCCCTCGGCGAGGAAGTTCTTCAGGTCGAGCGCGCTCTTCGCCACGAAGAGGCCGCCGTGGTCGTCGTCCCCCTCGGGGACCTCGACCGGCGTCGTGCCGAGGGTCCGCATCCGCGCCTGGAACTCCTTCGAGGTGCGGTCGCGCCCGATGTCCGCGATCGAGGCGCGGTGCTTCTCGCGCCACGCCTCCCACTGCGCCTCGTCGAGGTCGTGCCGGGGTGCGCGCTCGGTCTTCCGCGCCGTCGGCTCGGTCTTCTCGGGGGCGGGCCCGTCCGGGCCGAACCCCAGGAAGTGCAGCGAGACCAGCAGCGCCGCGATCCCGGCGGCGGCGAAGGTCGGCAAGTGGTTGCGGTCGGTCATGCTTCGTCTCCGGTGCTCCGTCTTCCTTCGGCGTCCGGGGCGGGGATTCGCGCGAATCGTGCCGCCGGTCGTCCGCCCGGGCCTTCAACTCCCTGTCGCCAAGCCTCTTGGCGGGGCGACGACCCCGTCGAACGGGAGGGGATTCCGTTCAAGCCCTCGGGGCCTCGGGACGGCTCGAGGGTTCTCGGAACGAAAAAAGGGCCGGCGGGAACGCCCCGCCGGCCCTGCCCCCGCGCCGTGCCCGTTCGGCGGAGGACCGTGCTTCACAGACCCTCTTTCGTCCGGACGCGGGCCGCGGGGTCCCCTCGGCGCCGAAACTCGGCTCCTCCCTCCGCGAAGTCGCGTCGGAGGAACGGGTTGCGCCCGCTCGAAATCTCTTCGAACGGGGAGCGGATTCTCAAGTCCCCGCGCCGGTGGTGTCCTGGACCGCCGGGAACCCCCCCTGGTAGGCTCCTCGAATCCGCTCCGAAGGCCGAAACCGGGAGGTCTCCCGCATGACGCACCGGCCCCTCCGCGCACTCCTCGCCGCCGCCGCGCTCGCCGTGTTCCCCGGGGCCGCGCCCGGCGAACTCCCCCGTGACGTCGTGGCGCGCGTCGACGGCGTCCCGATCACCGCGGGGGAGTTCCACGCGTTCGTCGGCCGGGAGTTCCACACGGACGCCCGCGCGCAGCAGCTCCTCGAGCACCTGATCCAGCAGACGGTCATCCGCGTCGAGTCGGAGCGCGCGGGCGTCGCCGTCGACCGGGACGAGCTCGAGCGCCGCTACCGGCGACTCGACGACGAGAACGCGGAGCGCGCGCGGCAGTCGCTCGGGCGCGAGAAGTCGCTGGGGGAGGTCCTGGCCGAGCAGGGGGTGACGAAGGAGGAGTTCCTCGCCGAACTCGAGGTGTCGCTCCTCGCCGAGCGCATGGCGCGGCGGGAGTTCGACGTCCCGCCGCGGGCCGACGTGCCGTACGCGAAGACGAACCTCTGGATCCGCGACCGGGTCGGGAAGGCGATCGTCAAGCGCTCCGACCTCGCCCCCGGGGAGGTCGCGCGGGTGAACGGGCGGGCGATCGGGGAGGCGGAGTTCGGGCGGCGCTACCTGCGGGACCTCGGCGCGAAGGAGCGGCGCGACCTGCTGACCGAGTTCATCGACACGCGGGTGATCGAGCGCGCGGCGAGCGACGCGGGGATCGAGCTGCGCGCCGCGGACCTCGACGCGGCGATCGAGGTCCGGCGCTCCACGGTCGCGCGCGACCCGAAGTACGTCGGCGCGTCGCTCGAGGAGCTGCTCGAGAAGACCGGCCGCTCGGTGGAGTGGCTGAAGGGGAGCTCCCGCTTCCGGAACCAGGTCCTGATGGAGCGGCTGCTCGAGGCGCGCTGGCCGGGGGAGTCGCTGAAGTCGTTCTACGACCTGCACGTCGAGGAGATCGACCGGGTCCACGGTCCGTCCGTCCGCCTGCGCGGCGTCTTCCTGCGGGCGGGGCACGAGGGGGCGACCGTGACCGGCTTCACGCCTCGCCTGTACGAGGAGGCGGAGAAGGAGCTGCTGGCGGTGCGGGACCGCGTCGCCGCCGGTCGGACGACGCTGGAGGACGTCGCCCGGGGGCGCTCCGAGCACGAGGAGTCGATGCGGAAGGCGGGCGACCTCGGGTTCCTCCGGCGCGGCGCGCCGCGGCTCGAGGCGGTCGTGGCGGCGGCGATGGACGACCCCCGGGACCGGACGCCGATCGGGCCGATCCGCACCGTCGACGGCGTCTGGCTGGTGGAGGTGCTCGAGCGCCGGCCGCGACCGACGTACGACGAGATCGAGCGCGAGGTCAGGAACTTCGCGGCGGCGAAGCTCTTCCGCGAGCTGCGGGCGAGCGCGGCCATCGAGCGACGGGAGTAGCGATGCTGATCGGCGAGGTGGTCGGGACGGTCGTGGCGACGCGCAAGGACGAGAAGCTGGTCGGCCTGAAGTTCCAGGTCGTGCGGGAGGTCGACGAGCGGAACGTGCCGACGGGGAAGTACGTGGTCGCCGTCGACGCGGTCGGCGCCGGCCGCGGGGACCGGGTGCTCTACGCCGCCGGCTCGTCGGCGCGGCAGACGACCCTGACCGACGGCCGTCCCGCCGACGCGGTGATCATGGCGATCGTCGACTCGTGGGACGTGGAGGGGGAGGCGATCTGGAGCGAGCAGGCGCCCGTCGGGGAGGGGGGCGCGTGAGGCTCGGCCGGGTGACCGGGAGGGTCGTCGCGACGGTCCGCGCGCCGGGTCTGGAGGGGGTCCGGATGCTCGTCCTCCAGCCGCTCGACGAAGCCCTCGCGCCGGTCGGGGGGACGGTCGTCGCGTGCGACGCCGTCCAGGCCGGCCCGGGGGACCTGGTCACCTGGGTCGGCGGGCGCGAGGCGGCGCTGGCGCTCGAGCGGACGTTCGTCCCGGTCGACGCGACGATCGTGGGACACGTCGAGTCGATCGGGACGAGCTGAGCCGCGTCGTCGGCCGATCAGGCCTCGCTGCCGTCGGCCGGGGCGACGGGGGCGGCGAGCGCCTTGCGCGAGCGGGGACGTCGGGCGCGGCGTCCCTCGAAGTGGACCTTCCCCTTCCGGACCGCGACGTGGACCGTGTCCCCGTCGCCGTACCGCCCGTCGAGCAGGAGCTCGGCGAGGGGGCTCTCGATCCGGTTCTTGATGATCCTCCGGAGCTCGCGCGCGCCGTACTCCTCGCTGTACCCCTCGGAGGCGATCAGGCCTTCCACCGGGGGGGACCAGCTCAGCTTGACGCCGGTCTCCGCGAGGTAGCTCGACACCTCGTCGAGCTGGATGCGGGCGATGCGGCGGCAGTCCTTCTCGGTGAGCGTGTTGAAGACGATCACGTCGTCGAGGCGGTTGATGAACTCGGGGGAGAAGGTCTGGCGCATCGCCTCGTGGAACGCCGCGTGCTGGTCGGCGGGAGCGAGGGTCGTCCGCTTGCTGAGGTCGAAGCCGCAGCGGTTCTTGATCCCCTCGACCTCCGCCACGCCGAGGTTCGACGTCAGCAGCACGAGGGTCGAGTCGAACCGGACCACGTTCCCCTTGCCGTCGGTCAGCGTCCCCTCGTCCATCACCTGCAGCAGGAGGTTGTGGATCTTGTGGTGCGCCTTCTCGATCTCGTCGAACAGGACGACGCACGAGCGCTTCCCCTTCACCGCCTCGGTCAGGAAGCCGCCCTCGTTGTGCCCGATGTAGCCGGGCGGGGCGCCGATCAGCTTGGCGTACTCGTGCGGGAGCGCGAACTCCGAGCAGTCGATCCGCACCATGTGGCTCGACTGTCCGAACAGGTGCTCCGCCACCGCCTTCGCCAGCTCCGTCTTGCCGGATCCGGTCGAGCCGACCATGAGGAAGACGCCGATCGGCTTGCGCGGATCCTTCAATCCGACCGCGGCCTTCTTCACCGACTTCGAGATCTGGCGGACCGCGTCGTTCTGGCCGATCACGCGCCGCATCAGGTCCCGCTCGATGCCGTACACCTTCGACTGGAGGTCGCGTCGCACGTTGCGCGACACCTCGGTCTCCTGCGTCTCCTCGCCGCCCATCGGGAGCGAGACCTGGTGGATCTCCAGGTGAGGGTTCACCTCCACGCAGATCTGGTACAGGACGTCCTCGAGCGCCTCCGGCTTGTAGATGCGGTTGAACTTCTTGAAGAGCGGGAGGACCGTCTCCCGGTAGTCGAGGACGGACGCCTCGACGACCGACCGCTGGTACGCGCGGCGGTTCGTGACTCCCTCCGGGTCGACCAGCGACCCGATCTCGTCGTCGGCGAAGACGCGGACCTTGATGAACTCATCAATGACCTCGCAGTACTTCAGGACGACCTGGCTCTCGTTTCGATTCGGCACTGTGTTTCCCTCGGGTCAGGAGCTCCAGGCCTCCTTCTTGATGGAGAGGATCGACCGGATCGACGAACGCGCTTGAGCGGTGGTGGCATTTCGGCGGATCCGACCGAGGTCTTTACCTCCTCGGCGGTTGGCGTCGCCGCCGCTTGACCGGCGCTCTTCGGCGGCGTTATCCTCCGCCGTTTCCGCGTTCCGCCCGGAGAGACGATGCTCAGCCAGGACGAGGTCCGATTCCTCGCCGTCCTCGTTCAGAAGGGGCACCTCGACCGCGAGGCGGCCGCCAAGGTGATGGGCACGTCCCAGGACCCGCGTCACGCGAACGCCTCCCTCGAGCGCCTCGTGACCGGTCTGAAGCTCCTCACGCCGGAGCGATTCCGATTCCTGGAGTCGACCGGGGGGGAGGACGTCCCGCCGGTGCCGGGGTACGACTACGTCGCGTACGCCGGGTTCGGCGGGACCTCGGTCGTGTTCCACGGCCGCGAGCGGAAGACGGGGCGCGACGTGGCGCTGAAGATCATGCACAAGGAGCTGCACGCCGACGCGCTCCAGCAGAAGCGGTTCGTCCACGAGGCGAACCTGCTGATCGATCTCGCGCACGACAACGTCGTCAAGGGGTACCGGGTCGGCCACGTGAAGGAGGAGGACGGGACGGGGCGGCTCGTCTTCATCATGGAGTGGATTCCGGGGCGATCGTGCCTCGAGCTCCTCCGGGACGGCCGCGAGTTCACCGAGGACCTGGCGCTCTACATCATCCTTCAGTCGGCGCGGGCGCTCCGCGCGATGCACTCGAAGGGGATCCTCCACCGCGACATCAAGCCGGACAACATCCTGCTCACCGACGACAACGTCGTGAAGCTGATCGACCTCGGGTTCGCGACCATGCTCGACGAGGCGGGGGGAGGGGAGGACACGACCCTCGGGACCGCCGCGTACATGTCCCCCGAGCAGGCGCAGGGGACGGGGAACCTCGACGCGCGCTCCGACATCTACTCGCTCGGCGCGACGCTGTACCAGATCATCGTCGGCGAGCTGCCGTTCGCCGGCGAGGGGTCGCACGAGCAGCTCGCGGCCCGCATCCTCGAGGCGCTCTCCTCGCCCGAGCTGCAGTCGCGGCGGATCTCGCCCCACATGAACTACTTCATCCGCAAGATGATGGAGCAGGACCGGGACTTCC
Source organism: bacterium (assembly GCA_030428825.1). Taxonomy (GTDB): domain Bacteria; phylum Planctomycetota; class B15-G4; order B15-G4; family JADJEK01; genus JAUIEL01. The sequence goes on along the minus strand of JAUIEL010000051.1, from coordinate 6,087 downwards.
GGTACGGCTCGATCGACGAGCTCGTCTCCGACATCGAGCAGCAGATCCGCGGGAAGAAGACGCTCGACTTCGGCGGGGTGGGGAGCGCCGACTCGTCGCTGCTCGACCGGACCCTCGACGCGGAGGACGGGTCGGACCTCGAACCGCTCGACGGGGACGACGACGGGCCCGCCGCGCCGCCCCCGCCGCGCTTCCCGACCCGCCGGCGGCGGAGATGACCTCCCCGCCGGGAGGCTCGGGGGTGCCGGCGGAGGCGCTGCGGGAGCTCGGCCGGCTCTACGAGGAGCTGCGGGGCGAGGTGGGGGAGAACGGCGTCCGCTGCGAGCTCCGCGGGCTCTGCTGCGACTTCGAGGCGGCCGGCCACGAGCTGTTCGCGACCGACCTCGAGCGAACGTGGGCGCGGACGCACGGCGGCGAGGAGGTCCCGGACGCGCCGGCGGGGTCGTGCCCGTGGTTCCGCCGGGGGACGTGCCACCTGAGGGACGGCCGACCGCTCTCGTGCCGCGTCTACTTCTGTGACCCCTCGTTCGCCGATGAGATGAGCCGACTCGCCGAGCGGTATCATCGGCGCGTGGTCGAGATCCACGAGCGGCACGGCGTCCCGTATCGCTATGCCCGGTTCGTGGAGACCGTGCGAGAGCCTTGACCGAGAACGGGACGACACCATGAGCATCCTCCTCGCCGCCGTGCTGCTCCTCGCGGGGGGCGGCGCCGCCGGCCTGAACGAACGGGCCCTCGCGAAGCTCGACGCGGGGGACTTCGACGGGGCCGTCACGCTCCTCGAGGAGGCGCACCGGGCGAGCGACGACGAGGTGATCGTCAAGAACCTCGCCGTCGCCCGGAACAACCGCGGCCTCGACCACCTGAACCACGGCCGGACGTGGAAGGCGGTGAGCGACTTCGAGGCGGCGATCCGGCTCCGTCCGGACGAGGCGCTCTTCCGGGTCCACCTCGGCTACGCGTGGCTGAAGGCCCGCGACCACGGGCGGGCGGAGGGGGTGCTGCTGGAGGCGCGGCGGCGCCACCCGGAGTTCCCGAAGGTGTACGACTTCCTCGGCTTCCTCTACTACGCGAAGGACGAGCTCGAGCGCTCGATCGAGGCGTACGAGAAGCGGATCGAGCTCGAGCCGAACGACTGGGCCGCGCGGCAGCTCGAGCGCGCCCGGCGGGAGTTCGCGGTCTCGGCGGACTACGTCGACCGGTCGTCGAACGACTTCACGCTGAAGTTCCTCGGCAGCGGCGCGAACCACGCGGTCGCCGACGCCGTGCTCGTGATCCTCGAGGACGCGCGCGCGACGGTCTGCTCCGACCTCGGCCACTACCCGGTCGACCGGACCATGGTCCTCCTCTACGACGACGAGGCGTTCCGGAAGGCGACCGGCGCGCACGACTGGGTCGGCGGACTGTACGACGGGAAGATCCGGCTGCCGCTGCGCGACTTCGGCCGGCAGAAGAAGCAGCTCGCGGCGACGGCGCGTCACGAGTACACGCACCGGGTGATCGCCGACCTCGCCCCGAACTGTCCGACGTGGGTGAACGAGGGGATCGCGGAGTGGTTCGAGGACGGCGGCGTCACCAGCCACGACGCGATCCGCCGACTCGCGGCCGAGAAGGCGGAGATCCCGTCGTTCGCCGAGATGCCGGCCTCGTTCGCGGAGCAGTCCGACGCGGCGCGGGTCCGCGTTCAGTACGCGGCGTCCCAGTCGTTCCTGGCGTTCCTGCGCGATCGGTACGGCCTCGGCGCCCTCCGCGAGTTCGTCCTCGGTCTCGGGCGGGGGCTCGAGGTCGACGAGGCGATGCGCAAGACGTTCGGCTACCCGCTCGCCGAGCTCGAGGTCCTCTGGCGGCGGGAGATCCTCCGCTGAGCGCCGCCGCGCCCCGCGTCCGCCTCGCGGTGACCGCCGGTGACCCGGCCGGCATCGGTCCGGAGATCCGCGACGCCGCGATCGCCGCGCTCGGCGACGACGAGCGCGCCTCGGTCGACCTCGTCCCGATCGGAGAGGCGACGCCCCCGGCGGGGCCGCGCGGACCGAGCGCGACCTCCGGCGAGGCCGCCGCCGCGGGGCTCCTCGCGGCGATCGATCTCGCGCTCGCCGGCGAGGTCGACGGCGTCGTGACCGCGCCGCTGTCGAAGGCGGCGCTCAGGCTCGCCGGCCATCCGTGGCCCGGCCAGACCGAGGTCCTGATCGAGCGGTCGGGCGTCCCGCGCGGCGTGATGCTGTTCGTCGGGGGCGGGTTGAGGGTCGCGCTCGCCACCCGGCACGTGCCGCTCCGCGAGGTCGCCGACCGGCTGGACGAACGGGACCTCGCGGCCGACCTCCTCCTCCTCGACCGGGGGCTCCGGCTCGACTTCTCGGTCGATGCCCCGAGGATCGGCGTCTGCGGCGTGAACCCGCACGCGGGGGAGGGGGGGCTGTTCGGGACCGAGGAGGAGATCGTCCGGGCGGCGCTCGCGCGGGCGCGTCGGGACGGCGTCCGGGCCGAGGGGCCGTTCCCCGCCGACACGCTGTTCGTCCGGCAGCGCCGGGGCGAGTTCGACGCCGTCCTCGCGATGTACCACGACCAGGGCCTCGTCCCCGTGAAGCTCCTGGGGTTCGGCCACGGCGTGAACGTCACCCTGGGACTCCCGTTCGTGCGGACCTCGCCGGACCACGGAACGGCGTACGACATTGCGGGAAAGGGAGTTGCGGACCCCGGGTCGATGCTGGAGGCGCTCCGGCTGGCGGTGGCGGCGGCGCGGGCCCGGCGCGCGGTCTTGAATCGGGGCGCCGAAGCCGGTTGAATCGAGCGATTCGGGCGTCCCCGGCGAACGGCGGTGTCCCATGCGTGGTCCCAAGAAGCATCCTCTCGAGATCTTCCGGAGCTCCGGACGCAAGCTCGGGGAGGGTGGGCAACGGCCACCGGAGACCGACGTCGAGTCGACGGCGCCCGAGCCGCCGATGCAGGCGGAGCGGCCCCCGTCCGAGGAGTTCCAGCTCGTGCTGACCCTCAACGGGGGACTGATCCTCCTCTTCGTGTGGGTCGTGCTGATGGGCGCCGCGTACCTCTTCGGGTACGGACGGGGCGCCGCGTCCGAGCGGGGCGGCCGGGACGGAGCCGCGCTCGCGAAAGGCGAGGAGATCGCCGCCGGAACCTCCCCCGAGGAGACGGCGGAGACCGCCTCGGGGGCGCGGCGGCCGTACGGCGTCCTGATCGTGACCTACCCGGAGGCGGCGTGGCACGAGCAGTTCAAGGAGCTGCGCGGCACGCTGCGCGAGCGGTACGGAGTGTCGGACCTGACCTCGTGGTTGCGCGGGGGGAAGGTCGAGGTGATGGCGGGGGCGTTTCGGTCGAAGGACGACCCGCGCCTCGCCGAGCTGGCGGGGACGATCCGACGGATCTCGGATTGGCCCCACGGAAACAACGAGCGACCGTTCTCGTCGGCGTACGTGAAGATGCACCCCGACGACCCGGCGAACGCGCGGCGGGCGACCCACCGCCAGGAGACGGAGTAGGCCATGTCGATTCATCGCAGTCTGAAGCTGAAGAACACGCTGTCGCGTTCGCGCAACGTCTTCCGTCGCATCGAGCGGCTGACGATCCTCCAGAAGGACGGTCGTCGCGAGGAGTCGGACTCCGTCTTCAACCTCCCGAAGGTCCGGACCCGCTTCAAGGTCTTGAAGAAGAAGAAGGGCGCGGACAAGAAGGCCGAGGCCGAGGCGAAGAAGGCGGAGTCGGAGTCCTGAGGCGCGGGGGCCCTCCCCGCGACGACTCCGAGGCGATCATGCTGGCGGACCGCACCAGGAAGGTCCGGCCCAGCGGCATCCGGAAGATCTTCGAGCGCGCCGCGACGCTGGTCGATCCGATCGATTTCTCGATCGGCCAGGCGGACTTCGACGTGCCCGAGGAGGTCAAGGAAGCCGCGATCCGGGCGATCCGCGAGGGGTTCAACAAGTACACGGTCACGCAGGGCGTCCCCGAGCTGAACGAGCGGGTGCGCGAGCGGACGCGGGACCGGTACGGGTTCGACCCCGGCGCGAGCCTGATCACGGCCGGCGTCTCCGGCGGGCTCCTCCTGTCGTACCTCGTGCTCCTCGACCCGGGGGACGAGATCCTCATCCCCGATCCGTACTTCGTGATGTACCGCGTGCTGGCGGACATGATCGGCGCGAAGGCGGTGGCGTACGACACCTACCCCGACTTCACGATCCGCCGGGAGGCGCTCGAGGCGGCCGTCACCGACCGGACGAAGGTCATCCTGCTGAACTCACCGTCGAACCCGACCGGCCGCGTCCTGAGCGACGACGAGCTGCGGGTCGTCGCGTCGTTCGCCGCCGACCACGACCTGACCGTGCTGTCGGACGAGATCTACGACGCGTTCGTCTACGGCGTCCCGTACCACTCGGTCTGCGAGCACTACGAGCGGACGGTCGTCCTCTCGGGGTTCTCGAAGTCGCTCGGGATGCCGGGATGGCGCATCGGGTTCGCCGTCGGCCCGCGCGAGATCCTCGATCCGATGAAGACGTTCCAGCAGTTCACGTTCGTCTGCGCCAACACGGTGGCCCAGAAGGCGGCGCTCTACGCGCTCGAGCACGACAGCACCGAGCAGGTGAAGGCGTACGCCAGGAAGCGCGACCTCGTCGTCGAGGCGCTCGAGGGCGCGTTCGACCTCGTCCGTCCGGACGGTTCGTTCTACGCCTTCCCGCGGCTCCCCGACGGACTGACCGGCGAGCGGTTCTCCGAGCGCGCGCTCGACGACAAGGTGCTGGTCGTGCCGGGGAAGGCGTTCTCCGCCCGCGACACGCACTTCCGCCTCTCGTTCGCCGCTCCCGACGACGTCCTGGAGCGCGGACTGGCGCTCCTCCGGCACGCCGCCGAGGAGCGCTGAGGCCGAACCGTGGCGACGCTCACCGAACGCGACGCGGGGGTCCTCGGGGCGCTCGCCGAGGTCTTCCCGACCTGGCAGGGAGAGGGGATCCACGTCGGCCGGCGGCACCTCTTCGTCCGCCTCGCCGGGTGCGAGGTCGGCTGCCGCTTCTGCGACACGCCCGCGGCGCTCCGGCGCCCGGCGCGGTTCTCCGTCCGCGCCGCCGCGGGCGAGGAGAGCCACGACAACCCGGTCGACGCCGCGCGGGCCGCGGCGCTGATCCTCGACGTGGACCGCTCGGACGGACCGTTCCACCGCCTCGCCGTGACCGGGGGAGAGCCGCTCGAGCAGCCGGCGTTCCTGGCCGACCTCCTGCGGAGGCTGCGGGAGGGGGGCGCGCCGCCGGTGCTGCTGGAGACCGCGGGGACCGAGCCGGAGGCGCTCGCCGAGGTGATCGGTTCGGTCGCGACCGTCTCGATGGACGTGAAGCTCCCGTCGGTCGCGGCGACGACGCCCGGTTGGGACACGCACCGCCGTTTCCTCGAGATCGCGAGCCGTGTCGAGGCGTACGTGAAGATCGTGGTGAACGACCAGGTCGACCCGCGCGACGTCGAGCGGGCGATCGAGGTGGTGCGGGCGGTCGACTCCGAGCTCCCGTTCCTGGTCCAGCCGGAGACGCGCCGCGACGGCGGACTCGCGGCGAAGCCGGAGCGGCTGGCGGAGGTCGCGCTCGCCGCCGAGCGGGGCGGGTTGACGGACGTGCGGATCGTCCCGCAGGTCCACAAGGGATTGGGACTGCCGTGACCACGCCGACCGTCGTCATCTGCGGCCGCCCGAACGTCGGGAAGTCGTCGCTCTTCAACGCGATCCTGAAGCGGAGGGTCGCGATCGTCGACCCGACCGCCGGCGTCACGCGCGACCGCGTCACGGCGCACGTCGAGCGGCTCGGGAGCGAGTTCCTGCTCGTCGACACCGGCGGGATCGGCCTCTTCGACGAGGTCGACCTGAAGGACGAGGTCGAGCACCAGATCGAGACGGCGCTCGAGATGGCCGACGTCGTGCTGTTCGTGGTCGACGCGAAGGCGGGGCTGCTCCCGGCGGACGAGGTGATCGCGAAGGAGCTCCGCCAGCTCGCGAACCTTGTGGGCGTTGCGGCTGGCCAGGATCAAAGTCCGATTGCCGTTTCCTGGAACTCCCGCAGCCTGTCGATCCCGACCTCGGCCAGGCCGAGCACGATCAGC
>JAUIEL010000801.1 GCA_030428825.1 bacterium | reverse complement strand
CGCGCCGAGCTCCGGTCCCGGCGCATATCGAGTCGAGATTCGCTCCGGCCACCGCTCGCGGATCCTCGCGCGCGACTTCGAGATCACGAAGGAAGGGGAGCGGGTCGGGCTGCCGGACACGCTCGAACTCTCCCCCGCGCTGCGGGTGGCGATCGTCGAGGTCGTCACGCCCGAGGGCGCGCCCGTCGGCGGAGCACGATTCACCGTCGAGGACTCGCGCGGACGACGGAATCTGGCGTCCTGGCGGGCGTCGGTGGACGGGCGGCTCGTGCTCTTGTTTGAGGGGCGCGAGCGCGTCGGCTGGATCGGACGGTCCGGTCACCGGTTCGATCGGATCCGCGTGCGACCGGGAACGCAGCGGGTCGTCCTCTCCCCCGCGCCGCACGTGCGAGTTCGGCTCACGGGCGTTCCGCCTCGCGGGCCGTGGGCATTCTGGGCCACCGTTCGCCTCGCGGACCCTCGCTGGGCGGACCGGCTTGGGCGGGCGGCGACGACGGTCGTCTCTCTCGGCCGCGACGGAGAGGCCGAGGTCGAACTGCCGGTCGCCGACCGCGTCGAGGTCGTCGTCGCCGCGGAGCGGACGATCGGGCGAGCGCTCGTCGAAGTGTCCGGGCCGATCACCTACGAAGTCGCCGGCGACGGGGAGCGTCTCGACGTCCCGCTCGACCCGGAGCGAGTGGCGGAGATCGAGATCTCGAGGCGGTCTTGATGTTCGTCCCGGCCGACCCGGCGGTCCAATCCGCCATCGGAGTCCGATGCTGACGTGCCGGCTCACGTTCGGGTCGTCCTCGACCGAGACGGCGTCAGACCCCACTCCGCGCAAGCGGTGGCGTCTGACCCCACCTCACGCACGTCCGACGTATCCGCCGTGAAGGGAGTGGCTTGCGTGAGGGCGGAGTACGAGGCGCGTCCGCGTGGCCAGCTCGCACGCCGGCGGTCCGAGCCGCAAGTCACGTCCTCGCGGGAGGTTCCGAAATGAGTGGGGTGGGGTCAGACGCCACCGCGCGCGAGACGTGGGGTCGGACGCCGCTCGGTGCGGGGCGGGTCAGCGCGCGAACGCGCAGGTGGGGGCGAGCGGGCACGCTTCGCACGCGGGCTTCGTCGTGCGGCAGAGCGTCTTCCCGTGGGTGCGCAGCAAGAGGTGAGCCCGGCGCTTGCCGGCGCCGCCGCCCGGGACCGCCGGGGAGACCGTCTCCTCCGCGGCGCGGTAGCTCTTGTCGTAGGTCTCCCGTTCGTCGACCCAGCCGAGCCGCTGGACGACGCGCAGCGCGTTCGATTCGAACGCGACGACCCCCTCGCTCCGACCGGTGAACAGGAGGACCTTCCGCGCGCCGGGGAGGCCGAGGCCGCGGTAGCGCTTCAGCTCGCGCTCCGCCTTCGCCGCGTCGCCGTCGAGGCCGTCGAGGAACGCCTCGAGATCGCCGCCGTGGCGTTCGACGCAGAGCGTGGCCGCCGCGAGCAGCTTCTCGAGCCGCATCTCCGGCTTCATCCCGCCGCCGTCGAGCGCCGCGAGGAGACGATCGGCGGGGGCGCGGAGGAGCCGCTTCGGGTCGTGCCGCGTCGCGCGTCCGACCGCGGCGAAGACGGCGGCGCGGCGGTCGTCGTCGACGAGGTACGCGGCGTTCTCGTACACGACCCACTCGAACGCGGTCGTCGGCGGCGGCGCCGGCGGCGAACCGAGGCCGTTCTCGAGCGCGTCGAGCGCGCGGCCGATCGTCGCGGGGGCGAGGCGGGTCACCGGGAGGACCTCGGCGCCGGCGCGAGGTCGGCGAGCAGGCGCTCCCACGTCGCCCGCTCGGCGTCCGGCGCGTAGAGCGGGGCGAGCGCGGCGGCGCGCGCGTCGAGGTCGGCGAGGAACGCCGGGTCGTCCTCGGCTCTCGCGAGCAGGCGGGCCAGCGCCTCGGCGTCGCCGACCGGGAAGAGGCCGGGCCAGTCGTCCCCGAGGAGCCCGACGACGCCGTCGATCCGCGTGGCGAGGACCGGCGTACCGCAGACGAGCGCCTCGGAGATCACCTGCGCGCCCCCCTCCGCGCGCGACGTCAGGACGAGGAGGCGGGCGGCGGCGATCCGCTCGAGCGTCTCGCGCCGCGGCCGGCCGCCGAGCCAGCGGTAGCGCGGGTTCGCCCGCTCCTCCTCGCGGGCGCGCTCGGCGAACTCGGGGGCGAGCGCCTCCCCGAGGTGGACCACGCGGAGCCTCGACGTGGGCGCCGCCAGGCGGGCCGCGTCGGCCGCGAGGAACGGGTCCTTCACGCTCCGGAGGTGCCCGGCGACGACGACCTCGAACGCGTCCGCGGCCTTCGGCGGGCGCGGCTCGGGAGGAGAGCACGACTGCCGGACGACGACCCCCTTCCTCCGGATCGCCGGCGGCAGCGCCTCGAGCGCACGCGGCTGCAGCACGAGCACCCGGTCGGCCCGGACCAGCGCGTCCTTCACCGCCGGGTCGGCGATCCCGTCGACGTACAGATCGGTCCCGGTCACCGCCACGAAGACCGGCCGGCGCGGCCGCTCCCGCTTCGCGGCGTCGAGCGCGGGGCGTCCGCGCCGCGCGTGCAGCGTCACGACCAGCGCCGCGTCGCCGTGACGATGCTCGGTCTCGAGTCGGACGTCGTGTCCGAGGCCCCGGAGGAGGCGCACCCATCGCAGCGCGGTGACGCGGTTCCCCTTCCTCGATCCGCGCGGCGCCGGCGTCACGATCTCGACCTTCACCGCGTCACCCGGTCGCGCAGGTCCGGAACCCGACGAACGGGTCGTTCCGCCGCGGCTCGTAGAAGTTCCGCCACGTGCCGCGGATCATCCGGGCGCGCGTCG
>JAUIEL010000050.1 GCA_030428825.1 bacterium | reverse complement strand
TCCACGGCGCTCGAGGTCGAGACCGCCGCACTGCCGTCGACCGGCTCCCGTGGTTCGGCGAGCGCCCGGCGGAGGAGGACGAGGACTCGAACCGCGCGGCCGTCGGCGACGACGGGTTGCAGCAGTATTCGCAGCAGTACGAGCGCGAAGCGGCGCGAACGCGTGCGAAGTCTGGACGGGGCTCCGACGCGTCCGACTCCCCCGAGACGACACAAGCTCCCGCCAGATGCGACTCTGTGCGAGAGCTTGCGAGTGTCGAAGTGGCGAGGGTGACGGGACTTGAACCCGCGGCCTCCAGCGTGACAGGCTGGCGCTCTAAACCGATCTGAGCTACACCCCCGCACCGTTGTTCGGTTGCGGCGAGCCGGGGATTCTAGACGCCCCCGACAGAGGGGGAAAGGGGGAATCCTCGGGAATCAGCCGGCGGCGGCGCGGCGGATCGGGAGGGTGACCACGACCCGGTTGGCGGAGCGACCGCCGACGTGGACCTCGAACGTGGCGCCGAGCCGCTCGAGGGCGGGGCGGAGCGAGCGGAGGAGGAGGCGGCGGCGGCGGAGGTCGGGGAGCTCGGCCCCCTCGACGTCGCCGGCGTCGAGTTCGAAGCGGAGGCGGTCCGCCTCGATTCGCGCGACGAGGCGGAGCGTCCCGCCGGTCGCTCCCGAGGTCAGGAGCTCCCAGGCGGAGAGGACGAGCTCGGTCGCGGCGATGGCGTCGAGCGAGCGCGCGCGCCCCTTCCCGATCCGCGGCGCGCGCGCGAACAGACGGACCGGCCGCCCCGCGCACCGGCGGAGCCTCCGGAACAGCTCGGCGAGCCCCCGGCGGAGCGGCCGCCGGCGCGGCGTCCGCGAGTCGGCCAGGAGTTGGACGACCCGCTCCACCAGCGCCGACGTCGGCGACGGGTCCTGCGCCGCCCACGCCCGCGTCACCGCCTCCTCGCGCCGCGCGAGCTCCTCCAGGCCGTGGACCGACGCGTCCGGGTCGAGCGGCAGGAGGAGGAGCACGTCGAGCGGGTCGTCGCGGTCGCCCGGGAGGCGCGCGCAGCGGGCGTCGATCCGCCGCCGGACCATCCGATCGGCGGTGAGCCCGAACGCGGAGGCGCCGTCCCGGTCGGCGACGCCGAACCGCGTCAGCCCGGCGACCGCGAGCTGCTCGGGGCGGAGCGCCAGCCGGTCGCGCGCCGTGGCGTTCGCGAACCGGAGGCGGCCGCTGCGGGCGCGCACGACGAGGGGGATCGGCAGCCGGTCGAGTGCGTCGAACACCGCGATCGACGGCCGCGGACGTGCGGGATCGATGGTCAAGGTCGGTCGTCCTCTCGGGAGGTCGCTCCCTCTTCGGCCCGATCCGGCACGCGGCTTGAGCCGTCGGGGTCCGCCCCTGGTACCCTCGGGGGATGAGCGAGCGCCGCCCCGACGTGAACCTGAGGCAGCTCGAGGTGTTCGTCCGGATCCACGAGCTCGGCTCCTTCTCGCGGGCCGCCGCCTCGCTCGGCCTCTCCCAGCCGACCGTCAGCGCGCACGTCCGCTCCCTGGAGGAAGAGCTCGGGGTCCGACTCTTCCAACGCGAGGGGCGCGGCATCCGCGTCACCGCGGCCGGCGACCGCCTCTACGTCCCGGCGCGCCGCCTGGTCGAGGAACGCGACCGCGCGATCGCCGCGGTGATGGGGGAGGAGGGGGAGCTGCACGGCGACCTCGACATCGCCGCCAGCAGCATCCCCGGCTCGTACATCGTGCCGAAGTTCGTCGCGGCCCTCTGCGAACGCCATCCGGCGGTGCGGGTCACGCTCTCGATCGGGGACTCCCGGTCGGTGGCGCGGCGGGTCCGTGACGGCGGCTGCGAGATCGGCGTGGTCGGCAGCGACCCCGACCGCGCCGTGTTCGACGTGACGCCGGCCGGCGAGGACCGGCTGGTCCTGGTCGCGCCGCCGGGGCACCCGCTCGCCGGCCGCACCGTCGCCCCGCCGCGGCTGATCGGCGAGCGGTTCGTGGTCCGCGCCGGCGGCTCGGGCTCGCGCGACGCGGCGGAGGGGGCCCTCCCCGAGGACGTCGCTCAGGGGCTCGTCCCCGTCCTGGTCGTCGACTCGAACGTGTCGGCCCGGGAAGCGGTGCGCGCCGGCGTCGGCCTCGCGTTCCTCTCCGAGCTCGCGGTGCGCGAGGACCTGAAACGCGACGTGCTCGCCCGCGTGCGCCTGCGCGGCGTGTCGATCCGCCGCCGCTTCCACGTCGTGCTGCGGCAGGGGCGTCCGCCGTCCGATCTCGCGCGCGCCTTCCTCGACGTCGTCGCCGAGGAGTGAGCGGCGGGGTCAGCCGTCCGACGCCCCGGCGCCCGGCGGCGCGGAGAGGAGCGCGCCGTCCGGCGAGATCAACGCGAGGATCTCGTCGAGGTGCCTCCGGACCGTCTCGAGGTTCTCGTCGGGGAGGCTGTCGAACTGGCGCTCCATCGTCGCCGCGAACGCGTTGACGTCCTCGATCCGTTCCTCGACGTCCTCGAGCTGCAATCGGACCTCGGTGAGCATCAGCCGGCGTGTGTCGTCCGACAGCTCGGCGTCCTGCTCGATCTCCTTCCGGCGCGCCTCGAGATCGGTCCTCTTCCCGCGCAGCCGGTAGAGCTGCATGTCTCCGTCGAAGCCGTGCCGCCCCTCGAACTGGAGCTGCTGGAGCGCGGCCTGCAGATAGCCGAGCTTCCCCTCGAACTCGGTCGAGTTGGCGAAGCCGTGCCGCTTCACGACCGCCTCGGCGCGTTCGCCGAGGAACGTCACCATCAGCGGGCCGACCGGCATCACGCCCCGCTCGCTCGTCTGCGCCATCGGGTGCGACCGGGAGAGGTCCTGCAGCTCGCGCATCGCGGCGAGGAGGCGCGTCATCGTCTCCTCGTCGAGGACGACCGGCGGCCGGGCGGGCGGGGCCCGATCGGCCGCGTCGCGCTCGCACGCGACGAGCAGGAGCGGGAGGAGGAACGGGAGGGAGAGGACGGCGAGCGGAGATCGGAGCATGGATCGCGGGTTCCGGGCGACGGTCGCGGTGGGGCCGCGGAGGTCATCGAGCCGGCGGGCCGATGGAGGAGCCGCGAGTGATGGGCGATGATGGATTCGAACCATCAACCTCCACCGTGTAAAGGTAGTGCTCTGACCATTGAGCTAATCGCCCGTCGCGGGTCGGGGGCTCAGGATAGACGACGACGAGGCGGGTCGCAACGCGGCCGCGCCGCCGCCCGGGAGGGGCCGATGCTCTTGCGAGACGACGCGTTCGACGGAAAGGTCTGCCTGGTCACGGGGGGAGGGACCGGCCTCGGGCTGGAGGTCTCGAAGCGCCTCCTCCGCCACGGGGCGAAGGCGGTCGTCGTCGCCAGCCGGTCGGTCGAGCACCACGAGGAGATCCTCGCCGCGGGGAAGGAGGTCGGCGGCGTCGTCGACTCGGTCCCGCTCGACGTGCGCGAGCCGGACCGCGTCGACGAGACGTTCCGCGCCGCGGCCGAGCGGCACGGCGGCCTCGACGTCCTGATCGCCAACGCGGCCGGCAACTTCGTCGCCCCGTCGATGCGGCTGAAGCCGAAGGCGTGGCGCGCGGTGATCGACATCGCGCTCTCCGGCGCGTTCTACACCTGCCAGTCCGCCGGCCGCCTGATGAAGGAGGGGGGCGGCGGTTCGATCGTCACGATCGGGACGACGTACGCGTGGACCGGCATGCCCGGCGTGGTGCACAGCGCGGCGGCGAAGGCGGGCGTGCTCGCGATGACCCGGACGCTCGCCGTCGAGTGGGCGCCGATGAACATCCGCGTCAACAACGTCGCGCCCGGGCCGTTCCACTCCGACGGCGCGCAGAAGAACCTCTGGCCGGACGACGAGTTCCGGCGGCGGATCGAGGCCGCGATCCCCCTCCGCCGCTTCGCGCGGGTCGAGGAGGTGGCGGACGCCGTCCTCTACCTGGCGAGCGACGCGGCCGGGTACGTGACCGGCGAGTGTCTCGTGATCGACGGCGGCGGCTGGCTCGGGAAGGGGCTCGGCGGCTGAGGTTCGTCGCGACGCGCGCGCTCAGGCGTCGTCGCCGCCGAGGCGACGGGCCGAGGCGGCCAGCCGGTCGAGGCGCCGCTTGCGGAGGAATCGCTCCGCGCGCCCGAACGCCCGTCGCCGCCAGACGTCGAGCGTCGACGGCGCTCGCCCGGGTCGCACCAACCGGTCGCGCCCCTCGAGGAACGGGACGGCCTCGATCGGCGCGCCGTTCAGCGTGTGCGGGACCCGTTCGCCCGTGACGACGTCGTGGATCACCTTCAGGCGATACTCGCCGAGCGGCCGCGACGAGAGGATCGGCGAGTAGTAGACGCACCCCTCGAAGTAGTAGTGCGTCACCTGCGACATCCGGGTCCGGCCGGGGACGGCGATCGGCGCGCCGCCGTGGAGGAGGTTCGAGTCCCACACCAGGATCGTGCCGCGCGGCACGGTCAGCCGTCGCGCCTCGAGCCCCTTCGCCCGGACCACCGCCTCGACGTACGCGGTGTACCGGTCGTACGAAGGCCCGCTCGCCACGGCGCCGCCGGCCGGCCAGGCGCCGAGGTGCTCGAGCTGCAGCTCGGGGAGGAGGTGGCTCCCCGGGTAGTAGACGAGCGGCCCGTTCTCCTCGGTCATGTCCTCGAGCGCGACCCACGCCCCGCACATGAACCCGGACGGGAGCGTGTCGAAGTGGATCGCGTCGGAGTGCGCGGACTGCTCGGTGCCGAACTCGAAGTTGAGGGTCTGGAACGGGATCGGCCGCCGCCCGTACGCGAACCGGAGGAACTCGAGCAGCTCGGGCCGGGTCGCCAGCGCCCGGATCGGCGGGCAGACGACCCACGCGTCCTGGCGCCGCCGCGGGTCGTCGGTCAGGACCGGCGGCCGCCCCTCGACCGGGTCGATCCGGGTCGCCGGGTCGAACAGCCACGGGTAGAGGCCGACGATCTCGTCGACCAACGCGTCGTCGACCGCGCGCTCGAACACGACGTAGCCGTCGTCGCGGAAGCGGCGGGTCCGCTCCTTCAGCGCGGGGTCGACGGCCGCCGCCTCGAGCTGCGCGTCGAAGAACGGCGAGCGGATCCACGGGGTCCGGAGGGAGCCCGGTTCGGTCAGGAAGGCGTCGGCGTCCTCGCTCATCGGTGCGTCGGTTCGGCGGGCCGGGGGGCGCGCGCGACTCCTACTTCCTCGCCTTCCCCGCGCCCGACGCCTCCCACTCCGGCCGCGCCGCGCCGTCCGCGGTCTCGCGCGCCGTGAGGTAGACGAGGCGGGCGATCCGCTCGATCTTCCGCCGCACGACCTTCTCGGCCGCGTCGGTCGGGCGGTGGTAGTCCTCGTGGTCGAGCACGCCGAAGTAGAGGAACGGGATCCGCGCGTCGCCGAACGGCGCGTGGTCGCTGGCGTTCCGCCACCGGCGTTCGTGGTCGTCGTGCGTCGTCAGGCCGACCCGGGGCGCGTGGCGTTCGACGATCGTCTTCAGGAGCGGGGCGGTCGACGTGCCGCAGACCCGCACGTCCCCGGGCTCGCCGCGGCCGACCATGTCGAGGTTGAACATGGCGACGAGCTCCTTCTTCGGGACGGTCGGGCGCCGGACGAAGTGGCGGCTCCCGAGCAGCCCGATCTCCTCCCCGTCGAACCCGACGAACAGGATCGAGCGCGCCGGCGGACCTCCGAGCGTGAACGCGCGGGCGACCTCGATCAGCGCGGCGCACCCCGAGGCGTTGTCGTCCGCGCCGGGATAGAGGTCGTCGCCGCGGCGGCCGAGGTGGTCGAAGTGGGCGCCGACGACGACGAACTCCCTCGATCGCTCCTCGTCGTGCCCTTCGATCATGGCGACGACGTTCGCCATCTCCTTCCCGCGCGCCCGGAACGGCTGCCGGAACTCGCGCGTCCCCTTCGGCGTCAGCTTCAGCGCCTCGAACCGCGAGATCAGGTACGACGCGCCGAGCCGCGCCCCGTCGGTCCCCGCGCCGCGCCCCTCGAAGTCGTCCGACGCGAGCGCCTCGACGTGGCGCATCAGCCGCTCGCTCGTGATGCCGTCGACCTCCGGCGGCAACGGATCGGCCGCCGGCGGCGGGGAGGCCAGCAGGAACGCGAGCAGGAGGGAGGCGGGTGAGTCCATGGGGCGTCAGGATACGGGAGATTCGGGCGCGCCGCCTCGATCGTGCGCGTTCGGCCTCACCGCAGGGTCTGGAGCGCGCGGTCGACGCGGTCGCGGAGGCGCGGCTCGTTCGGCCAGGCGCCCGGGATCCGCTCGAGCATCGCCGCGGCGGCCGGGTCGCCGAACGCCTCGGCCGCCGCGCAGACCCGGTCCGCCAGCGCGGCTCGCACCGTCTTCGAGACGTCCTTGAACCGGTCGTCGGAGTCGCCCGAGCAGACGTACGGCTCGCTCGGGTCGAAGACGCGGCCGACGACGAGCCCGTCGAGCAGGGGGAGGGCCGCCCCGCGCGCCGTCGCCGCGCCGCCGGCGTGGACCGCGGCGAGCGCGTCGGCCCAGGCGCCGAAGCTCCGGCACCGGACCTCGAGCTCGGTGTGGGTGATCTGGCGCCCGAAGAACGAGGCGTCCCAGAGCGCGGCGAGCCGTTTCCCGGCCCGCTCCAGGCCCGGGACGACCGCGTCGCCGCCGATCGCCCGCAGCCCCGACACGGCCTCGTCGACCACCCGGAAGTCGTCGTCGCCCGCGGCGATCTCGAGCGGCGCGACGCACTCCTCGATCGCCGTCCCGCCGAGCGCGCGCGTCGCGAGCACGCGGGCGTCGACCGTCGACGACCGGTGCTTCAGGACCGCGGCGAGCGACGAGACGACCTTCTTGTCCTTCAGGGCGGCGAGCTTCTCCGCCGCCTCGACGCCGGCGCCGCCGCCGTCGCGGAGCTTCGCGATCAGCTCCTTCACGCTGCTGTCGTCCGCGTCGCCGTCCGGGAGCTTCCGCGGGTCACCGAACGCCTCGATCTCGCGCCGGTCGACCTTGTTCTCCTTCGGGTCGAACGAGCTGCGCGGCTCGAGCGACTTCTTCTTCCGCCCCCCCTTCGCGCGCCCCGCGAACCAACGGAAGAGGTCGTCCCGCACCTCGCGCGGGAAGCCGTGGCCGACCCCGTCGAGCTCGGTGTAGACGAAGTCGACCTTCGCCTTCCGTCCGCCGCCGATCGCCCGCGCCGCGTCCCGCGCCGGCGACACCCGGCAGATCGGGTCGTCGGAGCCGTGATAAAGGTAGATCGGGATCTTCGGCGGCGCCGCCCGCCCGGTGCCGGCGCACGGCGCGAACGCGGCCCAGACCTCCTCCTGCAGCTCGAGCCCCCAGTGCCAGGCCCCGAAGCCGCCCATCGAGTGGCCGGTCAGGTAGATCCGGTCGAGATCGACGTGGTAGAGCGCCTTGATCTCGTCGAGGACGGCGTGGATCAGCGGCTGGTTCGCCCGGTCGCTCCACGGCGCCTTCAGGGCGGTCGGGCAGACGACGATCCAGTTCCAGGCGCGCGCCTGGTCCATGTAGAAGTTCATCGCCGACTCGCCGCTGCCGGTGACCAGCGTCTCGTCCTTCCCGCCGCGGCCGCCCCCGTGGAGCGCCACGACCAGGCCGGTCGGGACGAGCGGGTCGTAGCTCTCGGGGACGAGGATGCAGTAGGTCGCGCCGGACGCGGCGTCCGAGTCGAACGTCAGCGGCACCTCGTCGCGGCGCCCCTTCGGGAGCTTCGCCGACCGGCGCGCGCGGAGGTAGACCTCGAGCGGCCGCTTCGTCCGCGCCTTCTCCAGGTCGCCCCAGGCCGCCGCGAGCGCCTGCGGGTCGTCCTCGGCGGCGAGGAACGCGCGCTCGGCGCGGACGACCGCGGGGTCGAGGTCGGGGCGCTTCCGCCGGAGGACGTCGACCTTCGTCTCCCCGCCGAGCCCGTCGACCGCGTCGGCGTGCTCGGGGTCGAGGAGGAGGGCCCGCGCGAAGAGCCACTCGGCGTCCTTCTTTCGCTTCTCGTCGAGGCAACGTCGGGCGAGCGCGGCCAGGTCGTCCGCCGTCGCGCCCGGCCGGGCGGCCGCGCGGAGGATCTCCACCTCCGGCGGGTCCTCGACGATCACCTCGGCCACCTCGGACGCGGGGATCCGGTTCTTGTCGGGGATCTCCCAGGTCATCCCCGGGTGGCGCGAGTTCCACGGGTTGATCACCACGACCTGGTCGTCGTGCCGGGAGACGACGACGCCGGAGATCGTCTTGCCGCTCTTCAGGACGACCCGGTCGCCCCGGGCGGTCGTCGCGACCGCCGCCGACGCGACGAGGAGGAGCAGGGGGAGGGCCGGGCGCATGGCGGGTCTCGGAGGAGGCGGCGGTTCGAGGATGCGCGGCCCGCGAGCGCCTGTCAACGCCCCGAGGCGGGTTGCCGTGACATTCGAATCGGCGTCTCGTAGGCTCAACGGTTTCCCCGCGCGGACCGTACCTCGCCCGATGACCGAGAGCCTCGCCATCCTCTTCGTCGCGTTGGCCGGCGGGTTGCTGCCGTTGCTCGTGAAGTGGAGCGACCGGCTGCTCCACGCCGCGCTCGCGCTCTCGACGGGGATCTTCCTCGGGGCGGTCTTCCTCCACCTCCTCCCCGCCCTCTCCGTGTTCGAGGTGAACGCCCACCCGGCGGCGGACGCCGGCGGAGGGCACGGCCACGCGCACGGCCATTCGCTGGTCTGGATCTGCGTCCTGATCGGCGTGCTCGCGGTCTACTTCATCGAGGCGCTCGTCTTCCGGACCCACGACCACGACGACCTCCACCGGCACCGGGCGGTCGGGTACGCGGCGCTGAGCGGGCTGTCGATCCACGCGTTCACGACCGGCATGAGCTTCCCCCTGATCACCGGGGCGGACACGTCGCTGGAGGTGCCGTTCCTCGTGGCGCTCCTCGCCCACAAGGGGTTCGAGGCGTTCTCCCTGACGACCGTCTTTCTGCTCGCCGAGTTCTCTCGCCGCCGGATCGTCACCCTGATGGTCCTGTTCGCGTTCGTCACGCCGGCCGGGATGCTCCTCGGCGCGGCGCTCGCCGAGCGGCTCGGACAGCACGGCGAGGCGATCGTCACCGCGCTCGCGGCCGGGACGTTCCTGTACGTCTGCCTCTGCGAGCTCCTGCCCGAGGTGTTCCACCATCGCGAGGACGGCTTCGCGAAGATCGGGCTGCTCGCGGGCGGCATCGGACTGATGGCCCTGTTCCACGGAGCGGGGGCATGATCGCGTTCCTCGTCGACTGGCTCGAGGCGATCTGGTTCATCCTCGTCGAGTCGGGGCCGTACCTGCTGGCCGGCTTCCTGATCGCGGGGTTCATCAAGCGGCTCGTCCCCGAGGAGAAGGTGTTCCGCCACCTCGGGAAGGACGACTTCCGCTCGGTCTTCATCGCCTCGGCGTGCGGGGTGCCGATCCCGCTCTGCTCGTGCTCGGTGATCCCGACGGCGATCGCGCTCCGCCGCAGCGGCGCCAGCAAGGGGGCGACGACGTCGTTCCTGATCTCCACGCCGGAGACCGGGGTCGACTCGATCGGCGTCACCTGGGCCTTGATGGACCCGATCATGACCGTCGCGCGGCCGCTCGCGGCGCTCTTCACCGCGCTCGGCTGCGGATCCCTGGTGAACCTCCTCGCGCCGAAGGACGACCCGGGCGCGCCCGCCGCGGACGCGGCCGAGGCGGAGGCGTGCTGCGCGCACGAGGCCGGCGGCGAGGGGGGCGATCTCGAGCACCACCACGTGCACGACGACGAGACGGTGGTCCGGGAGGGGGGCGTCGTGCGCGGCGCGGTGCGGTACGCGTTCGGCCCGTTGATGGCCGACCTCACCCCCTGGTTCATCCTCGGCTTCCTCGTGTCCGGGCTGATCACGCTGCTCGTCCCCGACGACCTGTTCCGTCAGGCGGGGCTGCCGATCTGGGCGCAGATGATCGCCATGCTCCTCGTCGCGGTCCCGACGTACGTCTGCGCCACGGCGTCGACGCCGGTCGCGGCGGCCCTGATCGCCAAGGGGCTCGACCCGGGGGCGGCGATCGTGTTCCTCCTCGCCGGGCCGGCGACGAGCGTCACCTCCTGGATGGTCGTGCGGAACTTCCTCGGCGGCCGCGTCTTCGCGATCTACCTCTCCGGGATCGCCGTCTCCGCCGTCGCCATCGGCTACCTCGTGTCGGCGCTGTACGGAGTGCTCGACCTCCAACCGCTGATGGGCGGCGCCGCCGAGGAGGAGACGACGTTCTTCGGGGCGGTGAAGATCGCGGCCGGCGCCGCGCTCGCCGCGCTCCTCCTCTGGTACACGGTCAAGGACCGCCTCGTCGCGCGGTTCGGCGCCTGGCTGCGGGTCTGGAGCGCCCCGCTCGGGGTCGACCCGACGTCGCGGCTCTCGAAGGGCGTGCTCGCGGCGCTGGCGCTGCTCCTGTGGGCGTCGACCGCGGTGACGGTCGTGCGCAGCGGCGAGGTCGGCTTCCGGACGCGGTTCGGCGGGGTGGTCGAGACGATCGACGCGCCGCGGATGGTCGTCCACCTGCCGTGGCCGGTCGAGTCGGTCGACGTCGTGCGGGACGAGGAGGTCCGCGGCGTCGAACTCGGCTTCCGTTCCGAGCGGGTCGCGCCGGGGCTCGACGAGCGGAACGTCGCCGCCGAGGCGGAGGTCCTGACCGGCAACGAGAACCTCCTCAGCATCAACTACACGGTCCACTTCCTCGTCCGCGACGCGTACCGCTACCGGTACGCCGTCGACGACCCGGAGACGCTCGTCCGGGCGTTCACCGAGTCGTCGATCCGCCGGATGACCGCGCACCGTTCGTCCGACCCGCTCCTGATCGAGGACCGGAGCGAGCTCGAGGAGGAGACCCGCGGGATCCTCCAGGACGACCTCGACCGGGTCGACGCCGGCGTGCGGGTGACGAAGGTGAACCTGATCGACATCCACTCGCCGTCGCAGACGCACTGGGCGTACCGCGACGTCGCCAGCCAGCTCGAGTACAAGGAGCGGGAGGTCCTGCGGGCGGAGGCGGATCGCGTGCGACGCGTCACCGGCGCGCGGGCGCGGGCGTTCGCGCTCGAGCAGAAGGCGCTCGCCGACGCGTTCCAGACCACCGAGCGCGCGCGCGGGGACGTCGCGGCGTTCGTGTCGCTCCGCGGAGCGCACCGCGAGTCGCCCGGCCCGACCGAGTTCCTGCTCCGGATGCGGTCGATGGCGGAGGCGTTCCGGGACGTCCGGCTCGTCCTGCCGCTCTCGCCGGAGATCCGGGTGATCCCGACCTCGGGCCGGCCCGGCGTGCCGCGGCGGGCGGAGGAAGAGGAATGACCGAGAGGCCGACCGAACGATGAACCGAGGCTTCCTGCTGCTCGTCCTGCTCGCCGCGGCGGCGTTCGCGCTCTCCCTGTCGACCTTCCAGGTGCGGGAGGGGACGACCGCGATCGTCGCCCGCTTCGGCGACCCGCGGCACACCGTCCGCGACCCGGGGCTCTACTTCAAGTGGCCGTACCCGGTCGACGACGTGATCGAGATCGACCACCGGCTGAACGTCCTCGACCCCGACCCGAGCGAGTACCTCACCGCGGACAAGAAGAACGTCGTCGTCGACACGTTCCTCGCCTGGCGGGTCGCCGACCCGGTGAAGTACTGGGTCTCGGTCAACAGCCGAGCCGGCGCCGAGCTGCGGCTGACCGACGTCCTCCGCTCGACCGTCGGACAGGTCCTGTCCTCGGTCCCGTTCACGTCGCTCGTGTCGCACCAGCCGCAGCCGCAGACGCTCACCGACGTCGTGGCCGCGATCACCGAGCGCGCCGCGCCCCGGGTCCGGAACGACTTCGGCGTCGAGGTCGTCGCGATCCGGATCAAGCGGCTGAACTTCCCCCAGCAGAACAAGGACGCGGTCTTCGCCCGGATGGAGCAGGAGCGCGAGAAGATCTCCGCCACGATCCGCCAGGAGGGGGTCGAGCAGTTCGAGCGGATCAAGGCGGAGGCGGACCGCGAGGAGGCGCGCCTGATCGCCGAGGCCGAGCGGAAGGCGAAGGAGATCCGCGGCGAGGCGGAGGCGGAGGCGACGCGCATCGAGGTCGACGCGTACGCGAAGGACCCGGCGCTGTTCGAGATGATCCGCCGGCTGTCGATCGTCGAGGAGGCGCTGAACGACGAGTCGGTCCTGATCCTCCCGTCCGACCACGAGCTCCTCGACGTCCTCGAGGGGGACGCGTGGCGCGCGGGCGGGGACGGCGGGGAGTCGCCGTGACCCAGACGCACGTCCGCTGGACCTGGCGCGTCCTCGGCGCGGTCGCCGCGGCGGTCGCGCTCTGGGTCGTCGTCGGGCTCCTCACGCCGTGGCGCGGCGAGGTCCCCGGGCTCGGCCGGCTCGTGCCGTGGATCCCCCGGACCGCGGCGAAGAGCTCGCTCTTCTGGGTCGTCGACCAGGACGAGCGCGCGGTCGTGCTCCGATTCGGCGGGGTCGCGCGGACGGTCGGGCCGGGCCTGCAGTTCACGCTGCCGTGGCCGGCCGAGACGCTCGAGCGGGTGGCGACGAGCCGGGTCATGCAGACGTCGGTCGGGTTCCGCCTGCTCGACCGCGCCAACAACCTCCTCCCGTCGGCCGACGAGGTGCAGTGGCTGACCGGCGACACGAACCTGGTGGAGATGCAGGCGATCGTCCTCTGGACGGTGAAGGACCCGACCGAGTTCCTGTTCGGCCTCGGCGAGCCGCCGCCGCCCGACCTCGGCGGGTTCACCGTCGAGCGGGACGTCCACCGGGGGTCGTACCCGATCCGCCGCGCCGCCGAGGCGGTCTTCAGCCGGCTCGTCGCGACCGCGACGATCGACGACATCCTGACGATCGGCAAGACGAAGCTGCAGACCGACGCCCAGGCCGAGGTCCAGGCCGAGCTCGACCGGCTCGGCGCGGGCGTCGAGGTGACGGCGGTGAACATCGTCGAGGTGAACCCGCCGCTCCGGGTGATCGGCGCGTTCAACGCGGTCTCGACCGAGCGGGCCGACCGCGAGCGCCGGATCGACGAGGCGCGCGGCTACGAGATGCAGGTGAAGCCGCGGGCGCGCGCGCGCGCGAACCGCGTGCTGAAGGACGCGGACGTCCACCGGACGAAGGTCGTCAACGCGGCGCAGGGCGTCGCCCGGTCGTTCGAGAAGCTCGCCGCCGAGGTCGAGCAGAACCCGGCGATCGCCCGCCGGCGGATCTGGCTCGACGCGGTGGCCCGGATCGTCGCCCGCGGCCGGAAGATCGTCGTCCAGCCGGTCGAGAGCGGCGAGCAGGTGCGCGTCTACCTCGACGACGCGCGCTGACCGCGCGCTCGCGGAGGTTCGGCGCTACGGCCAGTCGATCCGGACCGCGTTCGACACGTCGTACACCTTCGGGAAGGTCGAGATCACGGTCGCCATCTGCACCGTGAGCGAGACGCCGGAGAAGCCGCCGGGGACCTCGAGCTCGAAGGTCGTCGAGCCGAAGGTGGTGAGCGGGATCGCCGCCGCGAGCGGGAACGTGGCGAGGGTCGCGCCGAGTTCCGGCACGAACGTCGGCGTGCTCCCGGTCCCGACGAACAGGAAGCTCTGGGCCAGGAACGGGAGGTGCTGCACCTCGAGCGTCGCCGGGTTCCCCGCGGTCAGGTCGCCGCCGCAGACCGAGAGGTAGAGCGCCCCCTTCTGGTGGCCGAGGTTCGTCTGGCAGACGATCGGCGTCGGCGGACCCTGGACGAAGACGTCGGTGCCGGCGGCGCGGCTCAGGATCAGGTCGACGTCGCCGTCGTTCTCGAGGTCGAAGACCGCCACGTCGTGCGTCCCGACGAGGTCGGACGTCGTCAGCCCCGGCGCGCCGATCCAGCCGAAGCTGCTCGGGTCCTGCCGCTCCTCGCGGAGGACGAGGTCGAGGCTCCCCTGCTGCCCGGGGCCGCCGCGGTTGTGATAGACGTGCGTCCGCCCGTCGCCGAAGAAGATGTCGACGTCCTGGTCGGTGACGATGACGTCGTTCCAGCCGTCGCCGTCGAGGTCGGCGATCAGGTTGTTCCCGCCGAAGCCGTCGTCGCCGCCGATCAGGAAGTCGAACGTCCGCGCCGGTCCGAACGTGGCGCGCCCGAGCGGGTCGAGCCCGGTGTGGAGCCGGTACCGGTCGTCGATGTCGTCGGTCACCACGAGGTCGGGACGGCCGTCCTGGTTCAGGTCGCCGACGGCGAGGTGGTACGGCTGGTTCTGGTGGACGACCTGGAAGGCGTCGAACTGGCCCGTGCCGGCGGCGCCGAACAGGTCGTTGTACGAGATCGCCACGTACTGCGGCGGGTTGAGCGCCGTGTCCTTCACGACGTCGAGCCGGCCGTCCAGGTTCATGTCCGCGATCGCCGTCGACATGCTGAACGCGGAGAGGAGCATCTCCGGGGTCATCCGGGCCTGGCTCTGGTCGGAGAAGAAGCCGTTGCCGTCGTTGATCAGGAGGCGGTCGTTCAGGTCCTCGTTCGCCGGCTGCTGGGCGCCGCCGGCCCCGCTCGAGTCGTAGTCGCCGAAGTAGAGGTCCGGGGCGCCGTCGCCGGTGAGGTCGCCGGCGGAGACCGAGCAGAACCGCGGGTTGCTCGGCAGGCCGGTGCCGAAGTGGAGGAGCTGCGGGATCCGCGCGTCCTCGTGGCGCAGGCCGGACCAGGCGCCGGCGCCGCCGAGGTTCCGGTAGACGCGGGGGTGGCCGAGGTGCTTCGGGTCGCCGTCGCCGAGCGTGGTCGCGGTGACGACGTCGAGCCGGCCGTCTCCGTCGACGTCGGCGAGGACGACGTCGCGGTCGTTGGTGGGGGTCAGGAACCCCTGGTCTCCCGGGACGTCCGAGGCCGAGGCGTACGCGGCCGTCGAGTCGGTCAGGACGCCGCCGACGTTCATCAGCAGGACGTTCGTCCGCTTCCCCGGCGAGGTGAACGGCTGCTTCCGGACGACGACCAGGTCGACGAACCCGTCCTGGTCGAGGTCGCCCCACGCGAGGTCGGTCTCGTGGTCGCCGTCGGAGATCACGCCGGCCTGGATCCGCGACGGGTCCCGCGCGAAGCCGACCCACGCGTCGTTCCACTGGGATCGGGCGCTCGGAGCGAGGAGGCCGAGCGCGAGGAGGGACGCGGCCCGCGGCGAGAGCATGGGAGAGCCTCCGGGGACGGGACGGGAGCCGGGCGTTCACCCCGTCCGCGCGGGGCGACCCTCCCATGATACCTCGTCCGCGCGTCCTCGGCCGAGGGCGCGCGCGGGCACGGACGACCCGGTCGTGCGTCGGTCGATCGCCGATACGCAGCTTTCCGCATCGCCGGGATTTTCCGTCTCCTTCGCTCCGAGTCATGGGGCACTAACTCCCTTGAAGGTGCCCGATGCGAACGGAAGAGGAGTCCCGGGGAAACAGATGACGGAAGGGCGTTCGCGACTGACGAACCGGGTGATGGACGCGATCCGCGCCGACGAGCGCGCGCTCGCGTCGCGTCGCCGGAGGGTGGCGAGCGGGCTGGCGATCCTGGTCGTGCTGGCGGGGGGCTGGCTCGTCTCGCGGACGACGACGGTCGTTCCGGGAGATCCCGGTGGGCGCGCCGAGTGGCTGGCGGCGCTCTCCGGCGAGGACGACGACGCGGCGACGACGGCGTTCCGATCGCTCGCCCGGCTCTATCTGGTCGAGGGAGACGAGGCGGCGGGCGAGGCGGTGATCGAAGCCTCGCGGTCCGGACGTCTCCGCGGCGCGCGCGGCGAGGTCGACCTGTTCGGGCTGCTGGCGGCGGCGGCGCGCGAGGATCGCGTCGAGGCGCTGCGGCGGGCGCGGACGATGCTCGTGATGCGCGAGGTCGAGGTCGCGTCGTTCGACCTCGACTGGGACGCGCTGCTGAGCGGGATCGGCGACCTGAGCGACGAGGACGAGATCTGGTGCGTCCTCTTCTACCTCGAGTCGTTCGACCCGGACGACGCGGCGCCGTACCTCGGCTGGGTGGCGGCGCAGCTCGGGCACTCGTCGGACGAGATCCGGGTCCGCGCGCTGCAGACCCTGAGGCGCCTCGCCCCGGCCGGCATCGAGAACGCGCTGGTGGCGATGCTGCAGTCGGGGACGACCCGCGAGCGTCAGGTGGCGCTCCTCGTCGCGTCCGACCTCGGGCTCGCCGCCGAGACCGAGGCGGCCGTCCTCGGCGTGCTGGGCGACGCCGACCCGACGGTGCGCCGGCGCGCGGCCCGGACCCTCGCGGGCTTCGGCGACCCGGCGAACGCGTCCGCGGTGGCGGCGCTCGTCGCGGACGGGGACTGCCTCGTCCGGGTCGAAGCGGCGTGGGCGGCGGCCCGGTTCGGCGACACCCAGTCGGTCGACTCGCTGGTGCCCGTGGCCCAGGGGGACGTCCCGACCGACTGCGTCGAGTCGCTCTCCGGCGACCCCGTGAAGCTGGCGCTGTCGGCGCTCGCGGCGCTCGGCGACGGAAGGGCCGCGGACGCGGCGGAAGGACACCTCACCGAGTTCCTCGCCGGGACGACCGACAAGGGCCTCGTGATCCCGTCCCTGCTGGCGCTCGAGGAGCTCCAGCGGACGTCGGCGATCCCGCTCGTGATGGCGCTGGAGACCGTGGGGGACACGTCCCTCTGGATCCAGGCCGCCGCGACGCTGCACGTCCTCGGTTCGCCCCAGGGCTCGCTGGTCCTGAACTCCTACTTCTACGGCCCGGACGAAGGGTATCGCACGCAGGCGATCAACGCCGCCGCACGCCTCCGGGACGAGATCTTCCGCGACGACTTCGAGGACCTCCAGGGTCACGAGTCCCCACAGACCCGTGACGCCGCGGACCGGGCCATCGATCGTCTCGACCAGCCCGATGCAGGCAGCTGACGAAACCGGGGAGTGACGTGACGGGACGCGAATGACGGTGACAAACACGCGGCGGGCTTGGCTCGGGAGTGTCCTTCTTCTGACGCTCACGGGTATGGTTTACGTGCAGCTGTCACCGCTCGTCACCGTCGACCCGGGGCCCGCCGTCGGGCGCACGGTGACCGTGTCGATCGAGGACATGCCCGCCACCGGCTCCTGGACCGTGTCGATCGCGTACTCGGACGGCACCACCGAACCTCCCGTCCAGTTCGACGACTCCGAAGGCGGACAGGTGACCAGCACGCCCCCCGCGGGCGCAGGAGGAGGCACGATGGTCG
>JAUIEL010000049.1 GCA_030428825.1 bacterium | reverse complement strand
TCCGCCGGTACGAGGACGCGGCCGGGCTCGCGGCCGACCTCCGCCGCCACCTCGACGGCCTCCCGATCCGCGCCCGGCCGGACTCGGTCGGCTACCGGCGTTCGTCGAGGGGCTCGCGATCCTCGACGCGCTGATCGAGGCGGGCGTGGCGCGACCGGAGGCGTGGATCGGCGCGAACCGGGAGACGCTCGCCGAGACCCGGGCCGACCTCGACGCGGCCCGCGGCGCGGTCGAGGAGTGAGCGCCGCTCCGGCGCCGATCGGGACCAGGTCAGCGCGGCCGGCGGCGGCGGAGCTCGTCCCGGAGCGCGGCGGCCGCCGCGTCGTCCTCGGGGAGCGCCTCGAGCGCGCGCGCCGCGGCGTCCCGTTCCCCGCGGAGGAGGAGCACGGCCGCGAGGACGAGCCGCGCGTCCGCGTCGTCCGGACGCTGGCGGACGTGCGCGCGGAGCGAGGCGAGGTGGTCGTCGAGGTCCCGCGGATCGACGTACAGCGCGGCGAGGTCCGGCCCGGCCGCCGGCCACGACGGAAGCAGCTCGAGCGCCCGCCGGAGCGACCGGGCCGCCGCCTCGTGGTCGGCGAGCGCGAACGACGCGATCGCGAGCTGCAGGCGCGGGAGCCCGTTGTCCGGGTCGAGCGGCACGGCCCGCCGGTACCGCTCCGCCGCGCGGGCGAAGTCGCGAGCGCGGAACGCCGCCGCCCCGTCGCGCATCGCCGCCGCCGCGTCCGGCCGGGCGGAGAGCCGCTCGACCGCGCGGACGACGTCCGCCGGCCAGCGGGGAGTGATCGTCTCCGTGACGCCGGAGCCGCGCGGGTCGCCGCTCCGGACCCGCAACGTCCGCGTGGTCCGGCCGTCCGACGCGCGGGTCGTGACCGTCGCCGAGGAGCGCGGCGGCGGGCCGTGCGGACCGGCCGGCCCGAGCGGAGCGAACCCGTACCCGAAGGCGTACCCCGGGATCGGCACCGGCACCGGGACCCAGCTCGACGGTTCGATCTCGACCTCGACCTCGGTCGGCGCGGGGTCGCGGCGCCCGAGGTCCTGGGCGGCGGGGAGGGCGACCAGGAGCGCGAGACCGGCGAGCGCGAGACCGATGACGACGTCGGGGGTCCTCATGGGTCTCTCTTCGGCGGGGCGCGGGCGGATCTGGAGGACGACCCCGCGTGAACCCCCCGCCTCTGGCCGGCCCGGTCGACGGTCGGCGCGGAACGGATTCCGCGCGAACGGCCGGGAGCGCGCGACGAGCCTCTATCCTCTCCTGCCATGCGATCCTCACCTCCCATCGCCCTCCTCCCGGTCCTCGCCGCCGCGCTCCTCGCGTCCTCCCTCGCCGCGCAGGAGCCGCCCGTCGCGTTCGTCGGGGCGCGGCTCGAGCCGGTCACCGCGCCGGCGATCGAGGACGGGGTCCTCGTCGCGCACCGCGGCACGATCGCGGCGATCGGCCCCCGCGACGACGTGACGATCCCGGACGGCGCGCGCGTCGTCGACGTCTCCGGCCGCGTGCTGATGCCGGGGCTCGTCTGCACGCACAGCCACGTCGCCCGGCCGAGCGGCGGCGACCGCTCGGCGCCGATCCATCCGGACTGCCGCGTGATCGACGCGATCGACGTGCTGCACCCGAGCGTCCACCGCGCGCGCGCCGGCGGACTGACGACCCTCCACGTCATGCCCGGATCGAGCCACCTCCTGTCGGGGCAGACGGTCTACCTGAAGCTCCGGCGCGGCGACTCGGTCGAGGAGCTGGCGATCCGCGACGAGGACGGGGCGATCGCCGGAGCGATGAAGATGGCGAACGGGACGAACCCGCAGAAGGACCCGCCGTTCCCGGAGACGCGCGCGCGGGCGGCCGCGCTGGTGCGGCGCGCGTACGTCGAGGCGGAGGAGTACCGCGAGAAGGTGCGCCGCGCCGAGGCCGGCGACGGGGAGGCGCCGAAGCGGGACCTCGCGCTCGAGGCGCTGGTCGAGGTGCTCGACGGGAAGCGCGTGGTCCACCACCACACGCACCGGCACGACGACATCCTGACCGTCCTCCGGCTGCGCGAGGAGTTCGGGTTCCGGCTCGTCCTGCAGCACGTCACCGGCGGCTGGCGGGTGGCGGAGGAGATCGCGGCGGCCGGCGTCCCGTGCTCGCTGACGATCGTCGACTCGCCCGGCGGCAAGCAGGAGGTCCGCTCGACGCGCTGGGAGAACGCGGCGATCCTCGAGCGTGCCGGCGTGAACGTCGGGTTCAACACCGACGACCCGATCACCGACTCGCGCGTCTACCTGCGGGCGGCCCAGCTCGCGGTCCGCGGCGGCATGTCGCGGGCGGGGGCGCTGCGGGGGCTGACCCTGGCGGGGGCGGAGATGCTCGATCTCGGCGACCGCACGGGCTCGCTCGAGGTCGGAAAGGACGCCGACCTGGTCGTCCTCTCCGGGGATCCGCTGTCGGTCTACACGAAGCCGCGACAGACCTGGGTCGAGGGGGTGAAGGTGTTCGACATCGAGGACCCGGCCGACCGGGCGTACGCGTACGGCGGCGAAGGGGCCGGGGACGAGACGACGTTCCACGGCTGCTGCATCGGCGAGGAGGGCGGACGATGACAAGGCACGGCGACGGAGCGACGACTCGAACCGGTCGATCCCCTTCGGCGGTCGCGGCCGCGCTGCTCGCCGTCGTCGCCCTCCTCGGCGGCGGCACGGCGGCGGCGCAGGTGGCGGTGTTCGGGGACGTCGTCCACACGATGGCCGGCGAGCCGATCGAGGACGGGGTCGTGGTGATCGCCGACGGGAAGATCGCGGCGGTCGGACCGGCGGCGACGGTCGCCGTCCCGGACGGTTCGGAGCGGGTCCGCGCGCCGGTCGTCGCCCCCGGACTGATCGACGCCCACTCGGTGGTCGGCCTCGCCGGCGCGCAGAACCAGCCGCACGACCAGGACCAGCTCGACCGGAGCGAACCGCTCCAGCCGGAGCTCCGCGCGATCGACGCGTACGACCCGGGCGAGCCGCTGGTCGACTGGCTCCGGTCGCTCGGAGTGACGACGCTTCACACCGGGCACGCCCCCGGGGCGCTGATCTCCGGACAGACGATGATCGTGAAGACGAAGCCGACGACGGTCGCCGACGCGACGCTCGTCCCGTTCGCGATGGTCGCCTGCACGCTCGGCGAGGGGGCGCAGAGCGGCGGGAAGGGCCCGCCCGGCAACCGCTCGAAGGCGGCGGCGATGCTCCGCGGCGCGCTCCTCGCGGCGCGGGAGTACGAGGACCGGCGCGGAGCGGACGCCGAGAAGCGTCCCCCCCGCGACCTCCGCCACGAGGCGCTGGCGGCCGTCCTGCGGGGCGAGGTCCCGCTGCTCGTGACGGTCCACCGCCGGCACGACGTCCGGACCGCGCTCCGGATCGCGGAGGAGTTCGAGGTCCGGCTGGTGCTCGACGGGATGGCCGAGGCGGTCGCGGTCCTCGACGAGCTGCGGGAGACCGGGACGCCGGTCCTCCTCCACCCGACGATGGTCCGCCCCAGCGGCGAGCGGCGGCACGCGTCGATGGAGACCGCCGCGCGGCTGAGGGAGGCCGGGATCCCGTTCGCGATCCAGGGCGGCTACGAGTCGTACGTCCCGAAGACGCGGTACGTCGGGTTCGAGGCGGGGATCGCGGCGCAGAACGGCCTCGCGCCGGACGACGCGCTGGCCGCCATCACCCTCGACGCGGCGCGGATCCTCGGCGTCGACGACCGCGTCGGCTCGCTCGAGGTCGGCAAGGACGGGGACGTCGCGCTGTTCGACGGCGACCCGCTGGAGACGACCACGCGCTGCCTCGGCGTCGTCCTCGACGGCGTCCCCCACCTCGATCGGTAGGGAATCGTCGAGGCGGCGCCCGGCGGGCCGGCGCCGCCCTGGTACGAATGGGGCCCCGAGCCGTTTCGAAGCGAGGACGACATGTCGCCAACCGAGCCGTGGTACGCCGACGGGATCCGGTTCGAGTGCGCCCGGAGCGGGAAGTGCTGCACCGCGCACGGGCAGTACGACCGGGTCTACCTCGACGACGACGAGGCGGAGGAGGTCGCGGCGCTCCTCGGATTGACGCTCGCGGAGCTCGAGCGCCGACACTGCTGGTTCGAGGACGGGTGGCGGCTCGTGAAGTTCGCGGACGGGGCGTGCGGCTTCCTCGACGGGGCCCGCTGCACGGTCTACGAGGCGCGCCCGGTGCAGTGCCGGACCTGGCCGTTCTGGAAGGAGAACCTGAAGCGCTCCACCTGGAAGCGGGACGTCGCCGCGTTCTGCCCCGGGGTCGGACGCGGGCGGCGCCACGACCGCGACGAGATCGAGGCGATCGCCGACGAGGCGAGCGGCGACGCCTGACGGCTCAGTTCGCGCCGTCTCCCTCGCCCCCCCGACCGGTCGCCTCCCACAGCGCGCGGCGGAGGTCCGCCATCCGGAACGGCTTGGTGATCCGGCTGCGGAACCCGAACCGGGCGTGGTCGACGAGCGCCGGGTCGTTCGAGTAGCCCGAGCAGACGATCGCCCGGCAGTCGGGGTCGACGGCCAGCAGCTCGGAGACCACCTCCTTACCGTCGCGCCCTCCCGAGATCGTCAGGTCGACGAGGACGGCGTCGAAGCGGCGTCCGTCGGACATCGCCTCGGCGTACCGCGCGACGCCGCTCTCGCCGTCGGCCTCGGTGACGACCTCGGCCCCCAGACGCCGGAGCAGACGTGCCAGCACGTCCCGCACCAGCTCCTCGTCATCGATGACGAGCACGCGGAGTTCGTTCACGGACCTCGACCTTTCCTCTTCCCGCTTCGTGGCGGCATCCCGACGCGCATTGTCGTCGCGGGACGTCCGGAACGAAAGCGTTCTCCCCCCGATTCCGCGAGCGATCCGGGACCGTGTCCGGCGCCGCGTGGTCGTGAAGGCGTCTCGCCGACACGGAGGGCGAGCCGGCCCTCGCGCCGTCGCACCGCGAACCCACGCTCAGTCGTCGACCAGCGGCACCGACCGATCGAACACGAGCGTGCGGTCGAGCTTCGCGTCGAACGACGCCACGATCGTCCGGAACGACGGCGTCGGCCGCCCGCGCCACGTCTCCTCTCCGTTCACCCGGACGACGACGTCCTCCTCCGGGTCGAACACCTCGGGTCGGAGGAGGATCGACAGCTCCTCCGGCGCCACGCGCTCCGCCGTGACGTCGAACGCGTTCCCGTCCCGCACGGCGACGACCCGCATCCGATCGACCGGCCGGGCGCAATGGAGCCAGTAGAAGTGGTGCTTCCGGAGCCGCCCGACCGGCGCGTCCGCCGCGGGGAGCGGGAACGGGTCGCTGACGTACTCCCAGACCAGCTTGTCGGGGAACGCGTTCCGGCGGTGCTCGACGACCCGCGCGATGCCGGCCGTCGGCTCTCCCGGCGGGAAGGCGTGGGCGAGCCCGGGGATCACGTCGAAGCGGATGTCCCGGTACCCCCCCGGATCGGCGGCGCGCAGCTCGAGGATCCGGTCCCAGACGTAGAGGTACGTCCCGGGCATGCAGTTCCGATCCTCCAGCCCGATGAAGTAGTCCATCGCCAGGTTCCGCACGTTCGGCACGAAGCCGTGCTGCAGCGCCTCGACCTCTTCCTTCGTCTCGAGCTGGCTCTTCGGCTGCGCCATCAGCACGCCGGCGCAGGGACGGCTCCCGGCGAGGAGGTCGGGGTGCCGTCCGGCGAGGAACCACGACCCCGTCCCGCCCATGCTGAACCCCATCGAGTAGACGCGGTCCGGATCGATCTCGTGCCGGACCTTCGCGAGCTCGATCAGCGTGAGGAGGAACCGCTCGCCGTGGACGGTGTTCCAGGTGTCGTGCACCAGCCGGATCCCCTGGGGGTAGATGCCGATGCACCCCTTGGCGACCCAGCGCGTCGCCTCGCTCGCCGACCCCGCGCCTTCGCCCCCGCCGTGCAGGCCGAGCACGAGCCCCTTCCCCTTCCCGCGCCCGGACTGCAGCCAGGTCGCCTTCCCGAACGGCGTCTCGAACTCGTTCTTCCGCGTCCGCGATCCGTGCTTCCGCGCCGCCTTGAAGAGGAGCTCGACGACGTCCTCGAGCGCTCCCTCGGGGACCCGGATCTGCGCCGCCTCGTCGAGCAGCGCCGCCCGACGCGACTCGTCCCAGTCGGCGAATCGGGTCGGAGGCCGCGCCTCGAACCATCGCTCGGCGAACCGCTCGATCGCCCGTTTGTCGAGCTTCGGCGGCGGCGACGGCGACGGAGGGGCGACGGCGAGGCACACGACGGCGGAGAGGAGGGTCGATCCGAGCATCCCTCCATGCTACTCCCCCCTCTCCGGAGCGGGGCCGGACCGACGCCCGCCCCGCCGCCCCTCTCGCCGGAGGTACGATCCCGCGATGCCGAGCCTCCTCGCCTCCCTCCTCGCCGCCACCGTCCTCCCCGCCGCCCCCGCCGCTCCTCCGAGCGAGGACGCTCCCGACGCGCCGGATCCGCGCGTCGAGGCGCTCCGTTCGCACGCGGCGTCGATCCCGGCCGCCGAGACGTCCGACGCCGACCTCGCGCCGGTCCTCGCCGCGATCGGCGACGCGCGCGTCGTCCTCCTCGGCACGCCGTCGTACGGGGACGGCGCCGGTTTCCTCCTCCTCTCGCGCGTCGTCCGCGCCCTCCACCGCGAGAAGGGGTTCTCGGTCCTCGCCTGGGAGTCGGGCCTGTACGACTGCCACGTCATGCGGCGGAAGCTCGCGGACCCCGAGCGCCGGACCGACGAAGCGGCGAGCTGGGGATTGCACGCGGTGTTCGGCGCCTCCGCCCAGTGCCTCCCGCTGGTCCGGTACGCCCGCGAGTCCCTCGGCGGCGATCGACCGCTCCGGTTCGCGGGGATCGACCCGCAGTTCACCGGCCGCGGGTCCGAGGAGTGGCTCGACGCGTTCCTCTCCTGGCTCGACGCCCCCGACGGCGCGAAGCTGCCGGACGCGCTGCGGACCGGACTGGAGAGGTCCCGCCGTCGCCTCGACTTCAGCCCGTTCTTCCCGACCGAGCAGCAGCTCGAGCGCGACCGGGAGATCGTCGCCGCGATCGAGCGCCTCGTCGCCGACCCGGACGGGCCGTGGGTCCGCCACCACGGCGCGGCCGACGTCTCGTTCATGCTCCGGACGCTCCGATGCTTCCTCGTCCAGGCCGAACTCCGCCTCCGGTTCCGGCGGCCGGAGACGCGCGCGGACGGCGGCCGGCTCCGCGCCCGCACGATCGCCGACAACCTCGTCTGGCTGGCGACCGAGCGCCACCCCGACGCGAGGATCGTCGTCTGGATCGAGGCGAGCCACGCCGCGCGCCGCCCGACGGCGGTCGCGATCGACGACGAGGCCGTCTCGTTCGAGGGGTTTCGGACCGCCGGCGACGCGGCGCGCGAGGCGTTCGGGGACCGGGCGCGGTCGATCCTCGTCACCGCGGGGGGAGGCGCGGCGGCGCTCGTGAACCAGCCGGCGTTCGAACTCCCCGCGCCGCCGCCCGGTTCGTTCGAGGAGCTCGCCCTCCGCACCGGCGAGGAGCTCCTGTTCGTCGACCTCCACGCCGCCTCCGAGGACGGGCCGACGAGCTTCCTCCGCGAAGAGCTCGCCGCGCGCCCGCTGTCGCACCGGTTCGGCGTCGCCCGCTGGCCGGAGGTCTGCGACGGGTTCCTGTTCGTCCGGACGATGACGCCGAGCACGCTCCCCGCCGACGACGACTTCGGCCGCTGAACGCCCGCGTCGCCCGGTCTCGCCCGGTCGCTATCCGTCGTCGAGGAGGTCGGCCGGAGCTCCGCCGTCGTTGGCCGACGCCGCGGGCGGCGGCTCCCGCACCCCCCGCCACCACGCCGCGTCGCACGTCGGGACGTGCCGCCGGACGAACGCCTCGTGCAGCGCGACCTTCGCCGCGAGGACCGTGTCGACTCGCCGCCAGGCGTCGAGCTTCCGCCAGCCGGAGCGATCGAGCATCAACCCCCAGACCTCCGCCCGGTCCTCGGTCATCGAGGTCGCCGCGTAGTACGACACGATCCCGTGCGCCGGGTGGCTGGCCGGCAGCCCCTGAAGCTCGTCCGGGACGCCGGGGTCGTACGCGAATCCGAACGGGTTGACGGCCGCCCAGTCGTCGTCGTGATGGTAGCCGTCGCCGTTCCACTCCTCCTCGAGCATGTGGAACAGCTCGTGGTGGACGACCTGCCGGTAGTACGCCTCGTGCTCCTCGAGCTCCCCCTCCTCGGGGAACTGGTAGACGAGGACCTCGACGTCGTAGCCGGGGTACGCGACCCGCTCGCCGTCGCCGCTGTCGACCCCCTCGACGAGCCAGACCTGGCGCAGCCCCGCCGCGTCGACCAGCTCTCTCGGGTAGCGCCGCCACTCCTCGTCGAACCACCGGGCGTACCGGACGAGGCGGCCGAGGTCGTCCCGGTCGGCCCAGTCGATCGTCACGTCGGCGATCGGCACGACCTGCCACGGCTGCCACGCCACCGTGATCTCGTAGTCGGCGGCGAGCCGCGCGGCGATCGCGTCGATCTCCGCCGCCGTCTCGGGGATCGGCGCGAGGAGCGGCAACGCCAGCGCGAGGGGCGCGAGCCCGGTCACACGAGCGGCTCCGGCGGCTCCTCGACGGCGAGTTCGCCGAGGAACAACCGCCCGCCGTCCGCGTCGAGCGTCACCGGGTCGCCCTCCCGCAGGAGCTGGCCGTGGACCCGGAGGCAGGCGGCGCGCGCGTCGAGTTCGACCTCCGGCGAGAGCCCGAGGACCGGCCGCCCGGCCCGCGCCCCGACCTCCCGCGCCCGCTCCCCCTCGAGCTCGCCGACGAACAGGACGCCCCGGCACGCCGGGAACTCGCCGAGACCGCGCTCGTCGTTCGCGTCGCGCACGAGGATGGCGGGGACGCCGGCCCGGTGGCAGTGGAGCGCCGTCGCGGCCGAGAAGACGAGCCGCCCCGCGGCCACGCCGGAGGTGATCCGATTCCCCTGCGCGACCGGAGCGACCACGGCGTCGTCGAGCAGGGAGGACTTCGCCGCCTCGGCCGGCCGGGGCGGGGGCGCGGACGCCGTCGAAGGGGCGGCCCCCTCCACGACCTCGAGCGTCGAGCCGGCCGTCTCGGCGCCCTCGACCGCCTCCGCCGGATCGGCACGCTCGACCGGCGCGACCGCCGCGCGCGCGAACCGGACCACGAACAGCCGCCCCGCCTCCGCCGTGAACTCGAACCCGATCGGCCGTTCGCCCGGCGTCCGCTCGAGGAGCCGGCGCGCGATGTCGAGCTGTCCGTGGATCCGCGGCGCGAGACGGTGCAGTCCGTCGGCATCGAACGGCGGCGCGTCGTCGAACGCGTCGGCGTCCGGACGGAAGCGGACCGTCACGTCCCCCGCGCGCCCCTCGTCCCAGCGGAGACGACCGACGCCGGACTCGGCGCCGCCGGACCCGAGCGCCGACGCCGTCACCAGCAGCCCGGGACCGCGGGCCCCGGCGGCGTGCCCGAGGCGATGCGCGAGGCGGAGGCGCTCGAGCTCCAGGAGGACCTCGATCACCGGACGAAGCTGCCCCTCGAGGGTCCGCGGGAACGGCGAGCCGACGAACAGCTCGAACCGCGCCAGCACGTCGTCGACGCCGTCCGGCGCCGCCCCCTCGAACGCCTCGCGGGGCACGCCGTGCACCCGCGTCGCGAAGTCGGTCACCAGCTCGACCAGCAGGCGCGCCGCGCCGGACCGATCGCCGGTCCGCGCGACGACCCCGTCGAGGACGCTCGGCGTCAGCCCGAGCCGGAAGAACCCCACGGCGCGCCCGCCGTCGGCGTCGGGGCAGAGGTCGACCAGGAGCGGGGCCGCCGCGTCGTCCCGGACCGCGCCGGCCGCCGCCTCGAGGCTCGCGAGCGCCGCGCCGACGACGGCGTCGAACGTCGAGGGCAGCCCGCCGGACCGCACCGCCTCGTCCCGCAGCGCGGCGGTCAGCACGAACCCCTCCGGCGCGGCGAGCCCGACGCGGCGGCACACGACGATCGAACGGGCCGGCTCGCCGAGGTCGTCGTCCGGCGCGCCGTCGCCGAGCGGCACCATCCAGTCGACCTCGACCGACCCGGCGGCCGGCTCCGACGGCGCCGAACGCCCCGCGGCGAGCCCCGCCTCGCCGTCGTCCAGGAGGCGGTCGCGCACGACCTCGCGCACCTCCTCCGCCGCGATCCGGAGCCGCGCCGCCGCGTCGTCCGCGCGGTCGAGACCCTGCGTCTCCAGGACCGCCTCCGACACCGACGCGGCCGCGGCGAGGACGCCGCGTCGCCGCACCGCGGTCTCGCGAACGACCGCCGCCGTCTCCTCGACGACCGCCCGGACGGCGCGTGCCATCCGCTCCTCCCGGTCCGGCCGATCGGCGCGACCGCGGGCGAGGCCGGCGAGCGTCGAGAGCTTGACCAGCTCGCGCGCGCCCCACTGCAGGCGCGACGGCCAGACCGCGCCGGCCACGTCGCCGAGCCCCTCCAGCGCCCGCCGCGCCTCGTCGAGGCGGAGGCCGACCGCGACGAGCTCGCGCCCCCCTCCCTTGCCCCGACCGAGCGCGCGCACGCGCCGGACGACGCGCTCGGCGTCCCGGCGGCGACGGTCGTCCTCGGGCGCGGCGGCGAGAAGGGCGATCCCCTCGACGGCGTCCCGCAGCGCCTCGAGCCGCTCGGCTCGCGCGCGCTCGCGCGCGTCGAGGAACTGCTCGCGGATTCGCCGGTCGACGACCTCGTCCGGAGCGTCGACGAGCGACGGCGCGAGAGTGAGCAGCTTCCGCCCGAATCGGATCGCCCCCGTCCGCCCGAGCTCCCCCTCCGGATCGAGGGGCTCGAGCAGGAGCGGACGCAGCGCCGCCCGGACGCGGGACGCGCCGCCGAGCGCGGACCACGACGCCACGAGGATCCCCTTGCGAGCGAGTCGCGGAAGGAGCGCGTCGACCGTGACGTCGTCGAAGAGCGACCGGAGCCGCTCGCCGGCGAGCGTCCGCTCCGCCACCGACGGCAGACGCGCGGCGATCCGCCGGAACCCGGCGATCCGCTGCTTCCGCCCGCGCGCCGGCATCGATCCCCGGAGGAGGACGACGATCGACCGCGGCGCGTGTCCGTTCGTGACGATCCGCTCCGCCGGCCGCCAGCGGACGTCGATCTCGCCCAGGAGCCCGCGCGCGAACGCCAGCCTCCGAACGTCCCGATCCCGCAGCACGACGTCGATGCGGTCCCGCCCGATCGCGAGCTGGAGCAGCGCGCCGTCCGCGGGCGCGCACTGCAGCCGCAGACCGCGCGCGGTCCGGATGGCGCTGGTCGGGAGGTCCGGCCGCACGCCGCCCGGCGCGAGCCCGCCGCGGAACGCCGCCACGTAGTCGTGGTCGCTCGCCCGGAGCTGCGCCACCGAGGCTCCGTGGAGCTCCTGGAGCTCGCCGTCGTGAGGGATCGGCTCGAGACCGTCCTCGGGCCTCGGCCCTGGTTCCGACGCGGGGTTCAACGATTCTCTCGGCTCGACGTCCCTTCCCGAACGGGGACGTTCTAGCAGATTCGCGCCCTCGACGGGGGAAGGCACGACGGACGCCGTGTCCGACCGACCGGAGGAATTCCGAGACTCCGTGTCCGTCCCCGCGCCGGGACGTCGTTGCTGGGGGCGAGTCCGCAGCCCCCCCCGCCCCGGAGCCGCCCGATGCGCCGTCCTCCCCATCTCCCCCGCCCCGTCGCGCTCGCCGCCGCCCTCGCCGCGGCCGGGGTGTTCGCCCCGCGGGCGGACGCCGCGGTCGTCCAGGTCCCGAAGCAGCACGCGACGATCCAGGCCGCCGTCGACGCCGCCGCCCCCGGCGACGTGATCGTGGTCTCGAAGGGCGTCCACGCGGGGCCGGTGAAGATCCCGACGAGCAAGGCCGGTCTGACGATCCGCGGGAAGGGGACGGTCTGGATCGAGAACGACCCGACGCACGCCGACAGCGGCGCGGTCGTCTTCGTCCAGGCGGACGGCGTGACCCTCGACGGCCTCGGCCTCCGCCACGGCGGCCCGAACGCCGCCGACCCGATCGCGGGCGGCGTCGCGGTCTGGGCGGACGGCGTCACGCTGGAGAAGCTCCGGATCCATCGCTCGAAGGGCCCGGCCGTCCGCGTCGACGGGGACGGAGCCCGCGTCCTCGACTGCGAGGTCCGCGGCTGCCGCGAGGGGATCCTGGTGATCGGCGACGGCGCCCGGGTGGCGGACTGCGACGTCCGAATGGTCGACCGCGACGGGGTCTGGATCGACGGGAAGGACGGGACGATCGAGGGCTGCCGCGTCGTCCGCGCCCGGCGGATCGGCCTCCGCGTGGAGGGGAGCGGCGCGAAGGTGAAGAAGAACGACGTGTTCGCGGCGGGCGAGGGCGGGATCGACGTGTTCGGCTCCCTCCCCGACGTCGTCGGCAACGAGGTCCGGATGACCGGCGCCGGCGGCCCGTCGATCGCCGTGCTCCTCGACGCCGACCACTCGATCACCGAGCCCGGACGGGTCCGGAAGAACCGGTGCTTCGGCGGCGACGGGGTCGGCATCCGGATGTCCGGCGAGGCGTCCGGGCGGATCGAGAAGAACACGGTCGTCCGGTGCGGCGTCGGGTCGGCGTTCCCGGGCGAGACGGGGGCGGGGATCGAGGCGCTCGGCAAGGACGTCGTCGACAACGTCGTCGAGGAGTGCGCCGGCGACGGCATCCGAGCGTACGGAAACTCGACGCGGGTCGAGGGGAACCGCGTCGTCGACAACCTCGAGGACGGGATCGAGATCCTCGGCGGGACGAACGTCGAGGTCCGCGACAACGTCGCGCGCGGGAACCTCGGCGAGGGGTTCGAGAACGGCGGGACCGGGACGGTCTTCGTCGGCAACGTCGCGAAGAAGAACCGCATCGACGTGGCGGGGACCGGCACCTTCGGCGCCTACGCCGACAACCAGAGCCAGACGGGCGGGCCCGACGCCGCCCCGGAGGTCGACTGACATGGAAGCCCGCCCGAACACGTTCCCGCTCCGCCCCGCCGCCGCGCTCCTCGTCGTCCTCGCGTCCGCCGCGGACGCGAAGACCCTGGAGGTCCCCGCGAAACACGCGACGATCCAGGCCGCCGTCGACGCGGCGGGCCCGGGCGACGTCGTCCTGGTGAGCGGCGGCGTCCACCGCGGCCGCGTCGTCGTCCCCGCCGGGCGGACCGGCCTCACGATCCGCGGGGTCGGGAAGCCGATCCTCGACGCCTACCCGCCGACGTCCGGCCCCGGCGTCGGCCTCGACGTCCTCGCCGACGACGTCCGCCTCGAGAACCTGAACGTCCGCCACGCCCGATACGCCAGCGGCAGCGCGCTCGGCATCGGCGTCCGGATCACGGGCGACGGCGCGCGGCTCGAGGAGGTCCACGTCGCCGACTGCGACTGGGGCGGGATCCTGGTGAACGGCGACGACGCCCGCCTCACCGATTGCACGTCGTCGGGTTGCGGCTCCCTCACCGCCAACGGCTACGGCCTGTTCGTGAACGGCGACGGGGCCCGGCTGGTCCGCTGCTCGTCGTTCGGCGACCACGACGGCATCACGGTGGACGGGAGGGACCCGGTCGTCCGGGACTGCGAGGTGCTCGCGGCGACGGGGCGCGGCATCACGGCATTCGTCACGTCGGGGACCTCCCTGCTGCTGCGCGGATGCGAGGTGCGAGGAGTCGTCCAGTGGCCGCTGACCGTCCAGGGCGGAAACTTCGTCGCGAAGAAGAACCTGTTCGAGGGCGCCGCCGGGCTCGGAGTCTCGATCGCGTCCGACGGGACGTTCGTCGACAACGTCGTGCGAAACTCCTCGTCGACGTTCGCCGGGCTCCAGATCTCGTCCGGCGCCGTCGTCGTCGCGGACAACCGGTTCGAGGACCTCCGCGGCGCCGCCCTCCTCGCGAAGTCGAGCTTCGCCACGATCGTCGACAACCGGATCGAGCGCTGCGGCGGCGTCCAGGCCGCGCCCGTCCTCCACGTGACCGGCAGCCAGTCGACGATCGCCGGAAACCGCATCCGCGGCTGCCGGAGCGCCGCCCTCGAGGTCGGCGGGACGGGGAACGTGGTGAAGAAGAACAAGATCGTCCAGAACCACCACGACGGGGTGGTGATCGCCTCGGGCGGCGGGCACGAGATCCGCGACAACACGGTGAAGTGGAACGGCGGCGAGGGGATCGAGAACCGGGTCGCCGGGACGATCGCCACGAAGAACCTCGTCCTGAACAACCGGCTCGACGTCGCGGCGACGGCGGCGTTCGGGGAGTTCGAGGGGAACACGTTCGAGACGGGAGGGCCGGGGGCGGCGCCGGAGTTCGACTGAGCCGCTGCGCGGAGCGACCGCTGCGCGCGGGGCGAGGAACGCGATTCGGGAATGGTCGGCGCGTTCGCCACGGCGGGGGACGAAGGAGGGACGAGCTCTCCGACCCGCTCACGTCCTCGCGCGATACGTCCGGGTCGGTCTCCGCGAAGTTTCGAGTCGCGCTGCGGGGTCGCTCTCGGAGCCTCATCCCTCCTTCGTCCCCCGCCTCGCCCGCTCCGGACTTCCTCACCCGATTCCATGGGGAAGGGGGGGAATGCGGAGGAAACTCTTGGGATGGCGCTGACGCGGAGTACCGACGCCGGCGAAGATCCTCCGCGTCAGCGCCCTCTCCCCTGCTCTCGTTGCTCTCCCCTGCTCTCCCCTGCTTCCTACCCGCACAACTCCACGAACCGCGCCACGTACTCCTCCATCGTCCCGAGCCCCACCTCCGCGCGCCTCCGATCCACGTTCGCCTCGTCCTCGATCGGGTGCGGGGCCCAGCGGCCTTCGCCGACGCAGCGGCCCTGGGTGCCGTAGCGCTGGGGGCGGCCCTCGGCGACGGCGACGCGGTCGTGGAGGTAGGCGTAGTTGCGGGGATCGGTCTCGCCGGACTCGGCGAGGGGGCCGAGGCGGGCGAGGACCTCGCGTTGGAACGGGACGTCGTGGTCGGCGTGCTGCACGAGGAGCCAGGCGTCCCGGTCGGCGCGGGGTCCGAACGCGGAGATCGTGAACCAGCCGTGCTCGTCGAGGAGCTGCTTCAGGACGCGCGTGTTCTCGCCGTCGACGGAGCGCCACCGCTCGAGGAAGGCGGCGTCGAACGCGCGGCGCTCCTCGGCGTCGAAGCGGACGACGATGTCGGACTGCGGGTAGGAGCGGAGGTACTGGTCGAGGGCGACCATGTGCTCGAGCCGCGCGCGGACGCGCCGCCAGTCGGGTTGACCCCGTGACTCCGCCGCGAACGCCGCGCGCCGCCGGGCGACCTCGGCGTCGAAGGCGGAGAGCGCCGCCCGCACGACCGGAGGAGGCGGCGCCCCGGCGGCCGTCGACGCGGCCCCTTCGAGACCGGACGGCTCGGGATCGGGCGCGACCGAGGTGCAGGCGAGGAGGGCGACGAGCGGCAGGGCGAGCGATGGGCGCATCGAAGCATGGTAGCCACGCCGCGGAGCCGGAACCGCTACACTCGACCTCGCTCCCGCGCGCTCGGCCCCACCGCGTGGAGAAGGGCGGATCCTCATGGCCGAGGACCGGAGGGGAACTCCATCTTCCCGGCGCGCGGTCGTCGCGGCGGTCCTGGTGGTCGGTCTCGTCGGCGCGACGTCCTGGGCGATCCGCGGGGACGGCGACCCGGGCGAGGTCGCGGTCGGGGCGACTTCGGACGGCGGAGCGGTCGATCGCGCGGTCGACGCGGCGGCCCCAGCCGATACGGTCGTCGCCGTCGAGCGTGTCGTCGTCCACGACGCGCCGGCACTCCCGGATGGGAACGACGGCGACGCGGACGGTGACGCCGGCGGCGCGATCGTCGGGCGGGTCGTCGACGCGGACGGGGCGCCCTCCCTCGGATGGGAGGTCCGCGCGGAGAGCGACTCCCACTTCGCGTTCGCCGACGTCGGAGGGGACGGTCGGTTCCGGTTCGAGGAGCTGCCGGCCGATCGCTACCGGCTCGAGGCGACCCATCCGCTCGCGCCGACGGTCGCGGGGCCGGCCGTCGACGTCGTCGACGGGTCGACGGCCGAGGGGACGGTCGTGTACGACGGGCCGCCGATCGACCGGCGGCTGCTCGTCCGGACCGTCGTCCGACCGGTCGACGCGCACCCGCCGGATCCGAGCGTCGTCGTCCTCCACGGGCCGCGCGGTGAGCGGCGGACCGGGTTCCGGGACCCCGAGCGGGGGAAGACGTTCGTGTTCGACGACGTCCCGCCGGGGCTCCTCACCGTCACCGTCGACGACCCGCGCTTCGCGCCGTGGCGCAAGGACCACGTCCGCCCCGGGCGGCAGGTGCTCGCCGAACTCGAAGGGCGCGCGGCGATCGTGCTGCACGTCGTCGACGCCGGGACCGGGCGGCGGCTCGACCGATACACGCTCTCGATCGGAAACGCGCGCGAGTCGACGCGCGTGAAGCGCGCGGACGAACCGCCGCCGAACGGGTCGGTCTACGACGGCCTCGTCGCGGGCCCGGTGACGCTGCGGTTGAAGTGCGACGGGTACGCGGACCGCGAGACCGAGCTGCCGCCGCTCGCGACCCGGGAGCGACGCACGGTGCGGGTGGAGTTGCGGCCGATGACGTCGATCCACGGCGTGGTGCTCGACGCGACCGGCGCGCCGGTGAGCGGGGCGCGCGTGGTCGCGTCCCCTGGTGACAGCTACGAATACGGACGGCTGGGCCAGACGGTCACCGACCGGAACGGTCGGTTCTCGATCCCCGGGATCCGCGCAGTTCGGATCGATCTCCAGGCCATCGCTCCGGACGCCGCGTTCGCCACGGGACTCGTCTCCCTGTCGATCGAACGCGCGCGCCGCGTCGAGGGTCTCGAGCTCCGGTTCCCCCCGGCCGGAGTCGTCCGAGGGGTGCCGCCGAAGCTCCGTGGAGGCTCTCCAGGGCTGATCTCGAACGCCCGGGCCCGCACCCGGCCGTCGTCCGACGGACGGTTCGAGCTCGCCGCGCTCCCGCACGGAGACATCCGGCTCCACCTCGAGATGCGGCCGGCCGGATTCCTGCCGACCGTGGACGGCCCCGTCGGCTTCCCCCCGAAGACGCACCACGACCTGGGTGCGATTCGGATCGAGAGCGCGTCGACCGAAGCCTGGTTCTCGATCGACCACCCCATCGTCGGACACGTCGAGGCGAACGTCCGGCGCCGCGGGACACCGGAGAGCGGGGTCTCGCTGCGGGTGCGGTGCGCGTGGGAGGAGATGCTCGGCGCGGAGGGGACGACGGACGCCGACGGCCGA
>JAUIEL010000800.1 GCA_030428825.1 bacterium | reverse complement strand
GGACCCGAGGGAGCCGACCGTCGACCGCCCGTCCGACGACGGCTGAGCCGCCCGCCCGATCACTCGGAGTGACGCAACCAGTCCGCCGGGATCTCGGCGCGCCGGTGGCTCGGGCCCTCCGCCCGGACCGAGAGCGGGGCCTCGTCGAGCCGGTCGAGCGGACCGAGCAGCTCGAGGCGGATCCGGTGCGCCCCGCCCTGGAGCGCCACCGCGGCGACCCCGTCCTCGTCGGTGGCGACCTCGCCGTCGACGAGGAGGCGGAACGGCGCGCCGGCGACGACCGGGAACCGCCAGAACCCCGAGCGCGGCACCCGGGCCGTCCCCTCGACGACCAGCGCTCGAGCGGCCGCCCGCGGCGTCGCGGGGACGTCGAACGACGGCGTCACCCACTCGACGTCCGGGGCCGCGGTCGCGAGCTCCTCGAACCCCGCGACCGGACGGAGCCACGCGTGCGCGCGGAGACCCGGGTCGCGTCCCGCCTCCTCGAGCGCCGGGTTCGCGTCGATCTTTCGGAGCTCGAACCTCGCCGGCCAGCTCCCGCGCCCGCCCGCGTCGAACGCGCGCGCGGTGAGGAGGCACGAGGCGTCGAACGACAGCGGGGCGTCGCAGACCGGGTCGCCGCCGTCGGGGATCGAGCCGTCGATCGTGTACCGGATCTCGACGTCGTCGCGGTCCGAGCCGAGCTCGAGCACGGTCGCGTCGAAGAACCGCGTCGCCCCCTCGACGAGGAACGGCGGGAAGAGGCCGGCGTGGAGGAGGGCGAGCCGGTCGGGCGCGATCTTCGGCGTCCGTCGGTCGGCGGTCGCGAGTCCGTTCGTCCCCCCGGGCGCGTCGTTCAGGCGCTGGTAGAACGCCGCCGACACGACGTC
Organism: bacterium; assembly: GCA_030428825.1. Taxonomy (GTDB): domain Bacteria; phylum Planctomycetota; class B15-G4; order B15-G4; family JADJEK01; genus JAUIEL01. Next base: position 1,961 of record JAUIEL010000800.1, on the reverse strand, counting down.
CCGCGCCGCGAAGACGCCGCGCCAGAGCTCCTCCAGCGCCACCGCCCCCGCCTCGTCCCCCGCCGCGAGCGGCGCCCCGCCGAACGCGCCGATCACCGTCGCCCGTCCCTCGACCGGAGCGAGCGCGGGCGGCGCCGGGCGGCCGTGCACGTCGACGACGTCCCCGACGCCGTGGTCCGCGCCGCCGGACGACGCGTCGATCAACCGGGTCGGGTCGAGCGCCGCGACCCGACGCGCCGCGCCCGCCACGTCGTGCGCGCCCCGGTCCTCGTCGAAGAGCGTCCAGACGACGACGCTCGGGTGGATCGATCGCTGCCGCACGATCCGCTCCGCCTCGCCCGCCCACTGGGCCCGGTCGATCGCGCCGTCGTTCGTGCCGGCCGGCAGGTCCTGGAAGACGACCAGGCCGAGACGGTCGCAGTGGTCGTAGTACCGCTCCCGGTCGACGCCCCCCCGCTTCCGGACGGCCTGCAGACCGAGCCCCTTCAGCCGCTCGAGCTCCTCGCGGAGCGCCGCGTCGGTCGGCGCGGTCGGACCGCCGCCGGGCCACGGCGCGTCGTCGACGACGCCGCGCCAGAAGACGGGGCGCCCGTTCAGGTGGATCCGCGGGACGCCCGCGCCATCCTCCGCGACGGCCACCGACCGGAGCCCGAGCCGTCCGGAGACCGCGTCGACGACGCCGCCGTCCGGGTCGATCAGCTCGACCGTCAGCGAGTAGCGGAACGGATCGGACGGCGACCAGGAGCGCGGCGCGTCGAACTCGAGCGTCGCCGTCCCGTCGAAGCGCGCCTCGGCGGCGACCTCCGCGCCGTCCCCGGTCGCGACGGCGCGGATCTCGTGCCCGCGCCCGCCGCCGCGGGTCTCGACGGAGACCCGCGCCGTCCGGTCGTCGACCGCGACGCGGAGCGCGTCGATCGACACCTTCGGCACCGGCTCCAGCCAGACCGGCTGCCAGATGCCGCTCGCCGCCGTCCCCGCGCCGAGCGCCTGGTCCCCGCGCGGCTGACCTCCGGCGTCCGTCGGATCCCAGACCGCGACCACCAGCTCGGCCTCCTCGCCCGGCGCGACCGCGTCGGTGACGTCGCAGGTGAACGCGTCGTACCCCCCCCGGTGCCAGCCGACCTTCCGGCCGGCGACCGTCACCTCGCATTCCCAGTCGACGGCGCCGAACTGGAGGAGGACGCGGCCGCCCGCCCACTCCTCGGGGACCTCGATCGTCCGCCGGTAGAAGACGCGCTCGTCCGGGGAGACCGCGCGCCCGACCCCGGAGAGCGGCGACTCGATCGGGAACGGCACACGGACCGTCCGGTCGTACGCCTCCGGCGCCGGCGCCGAGCGCGGCACGATCGCCAGCTCCCACGTGCCGTTCAGGCTCCGCCACCGGTCGCGCCGCATCGACGGCCGCGGATACTCCGGCAGCACCTCCCCGACGCCGACGCCCGCCGCGTACGCCGACAACGGCTCCCCCCCCGCTCCGGACGGCGGCGGGGCCGAGGAGCAGGAGACGAGGGAGAGGACGAGGAGCGCCGGGAGGGGGAGGGGGAGGAACGATTCGTGCCGCATGGCCCGACGATGATAAGGGGGAAGGAAGGAGAGGAAGGAAAGGAACGAGAGGAACGAGAGCGCGGTCGACGGGACGCGCGAGTTGCCGAGACCCGGGCCGCGGGGCCATGTCGGCTCGGGCCTTCGGAGCGCGGCACGGACTACAGGCGTCCGACCGACTCTCGTCGCGCTCTCGTTCCTCTCCTTCCTCTCCTTCCTCTCCTTCCTTCTCCTCTCACACCCCCTGGACCACGAGATTCGACACCCGGCAGTTCCCCGGCTCGACGACCTGAAGCACCAGCGTGGCTCCGGCGACGCTCGCGGGGAGCGTGCCCGAGATCGTGGCCGTGCCGGCGGCGCCGACGAGGAGCGGGAGGACGATCGGGGAGGCGACGCCGATCGGGTCGGTGCAGGCGCCG
>JAUIEL010000799.1 GCA_030428825.1 bacterium | reverse complement strand
CTTCACGACGTCGTCCGGGATCGCCTTCGCGGACGGGCACGCCTCGGAGGTGAGGGTCATCCGGATGTTGACGTCGTCCTCGTCGGTCACCTCGATCGCGTAGACCAGCCCGAAGTTCCAGACGTCGACCGGCATCTCCGGATCGAACACCTGTTTGAGCTGCTCGATGACCTGCTCTTCCGTGATCGTCGCCATGGCTTCGGTCTCTCCGGTGGCGCCGCGTCCGCGGTCGCGCGTCTGGTAGGGGCAGAGGGAATCGAACCCCCGACACACGGATTAAAAATCCGCTGCTCTGCCGACTGAGCTATGCCCCCCTGAAAAGCAGGGCCGCTCCCCGCAGCCTATCAGACCGCGACCGAAGTCGCGCCGGTCCGCGTCGGCGGGCGGGTCGAACGACCGCCGGGATCAGGTCTCCATGATCTCCGTGGTCTTCGCCTTGAAGAGCTCCTCGACCTCCGTCTCGGACGACTTCAGGACCTTCTGGATCTCGTCCTTCGCCGCGGCGACGTCGTCGTCGGTCAGCTCCTTGCTCTCGTCGGCGCGCTTGTTCATGTCCCGGCGGACGTTCCGGAGGGCGATCTTCGACGCCTCGCTCAGGTCCTTGATCCGCCCGACCATCTTCTTGCGCTGCTCCTCCGACATCTCGGGGACCGTCAGCCGGACGACCTTCCCGTCGGACTGCGGGTTGATGCCGAGGTCGCTCACCTGGATCGCCTTCTCGATGTCCTTCAGGATGCTCTGGTCGTACGGCTTGATCACGATCGCCCGGGGCTCGGGGATCGCGATCGAGGCGAGCTGGTTCAGGGGCGTCGGCGAGCCGTACGCCTCGACCTTCAGGTTCTCGACCATGGCCGGGGTCGCGCGGCCGGAGCGGAGGCCGCGGATCTCGTCCTGGAAGTGCTCGACGCCCTTCCGCATCTTCTCCTTCGTCTCGCGGAGGATCTGGTCGTAGTTCATGAGTCGCCTCGGTCCGTCGTGTCGATGTTCGGTTCGATGAGCGTCCCGACCGGCTCGCCCCGCGCCGCCTTCAGCACGTTCCCGGGCACGGTCAGGTCGAAGACGAGGATCGGCACCCCCGTCTCCTGGCAGAGCGCGATCGCGGTCGAGTCCATGACGCGGAGCCGACGCTGGATCACCTCCATCGACCCGATCCGATCGATCCGCTTCGCGGTCGGATCGGTCTTCGGGTCGGCGGTGTAGACGCCGTCGACCTTCGTCGCCTTCAGGACGACGTCGGCCTCGATCTCGCGCGCCCGGAGCGCCGCCGTGGTGTCGGTGGTGAAGAACGGGTTGCCGGTGCCGCCGACGAGGATCGGGATGCGGCCGTGCTCGAGGTGACGCACGACCCGGCGCCGGATGAACCGCTCGCAGACCGCGTTCATCTCGATCGCCGAGCAGACGCGCGCCTCGACGTCCCGACGCTCGATCGCGTCCTGGAGCGCGAGGCCGTTCATCACCGTGGCGAGCATGCCGGCGTGGTCCGCCGACACCCGGTCGATGCCGGCCGCCGCGACCTCGGCGCCGCGCAGCAGGTTGCCGCCGCCGACGACGACGCCGACCTGGATCCCCGCCCGATGCACCTCGCAGACCTCGTCCGCGATGCGCGCCAGACGGTCGACGTCGAGGTTCCGGCCCTGGCCGCCGAACACCTCGCCCGACAGCTTCAGCAGGATCCGGCGGTACGGACCGGCGGCCGGGGCGCTCCCCTCGTCGTCCGCCATCCCGTCCTAGGTCCCCACCTCGAACCGCGCGAAGCAGGCGATCTTCATGTTCTCGCCGATCGTCGCGATCTTCTCGGTGACCATTTGGCCGACCGTCTTCGCGGTGTCGAGGATGAACGGCTGGTCGACGAGGCAGTGCTGCTCGAAGTACTTCTCGAGCTTCCCCTCCACGATCTTCTCGACCGCCGCCGCCGGCTTGTCCTTCACCTGCTCGGCGTAGATCTCCTTCTCGCGGGCGATCAGGTCCTCGGGGACCTCCGTCCGGTCGACGTACGTCGGCGAGGTCGCGGCGATGTGCTGGCAGACCTGCTTCACGAACGCCTGAAAGTCCTCGTTCCGCGCGACGAAGTCGGTCTCGCAGTTGAACTGGACCATGACGCCGACCCGGGCTGTGTCCGGGGTCGGGTGGAGATAGGTGCCGATGAGGCCGGACGAGGTCGCCCGTCCCGACTTCTTCTCGGCGATCTTCATCCCGCGCTTCCGGAGCAGGTCCTTCGCCTTCTCGAAGTCCCCGCCCGCCTCGGCGAGCGCGCTCTTGCAGTCGTTCACACCCGCGCCGGTCGCGGAGCGCAGCTTCATGACGTCCTTCGCGTCGACCATCGAAGTCCTCTTTCGTCTCGTTCGTGTCTCGTCGGGGGCGGGAGCGGGGGCGCGAGGCCGGGAATCAGCTCTTCGCGTCCTCGCCCGCCGCCGTGTCGCCGTCGGCGGCGATCTGGGTGACCGGCTCGGCCGGGGCCTCGGGCGCCTTCGCGTCTCCGCCGGCCGGGGCGGCGTCGGGCGCCTCGGTCTTCTCGGTCGGGGCGGCGCTCGCCGCGGCGTCCCCGCCCTTCGCCGGGGCGTCGCCCGCCGGCTTGTCGTCGCGACGGCCGCGGCTCGGCCCGCGCTTCTGCTGCGGACGCCGCTGACCGCCCCGCTCGGGCTTCTTCATCTCGACGACGAACTCCTCCTCCTCCTCGGCGCCGCCGACGCCCTCGCGGAAGTTCGCCTTCCCCTCGATGATCGCCTCGGTCAGCTGTCCGAGGACGAGGGAGACCGACTTCATCGCGTCGTCGTTCGCCGGGATCGGGATGTCGATCTCGTCGGGGTCGCAGTCGGTGTCGAGGATGGCGATGA
>JAUIEL010000798.1 GCA_030428825.1 bacterium | reverse complement strand
CGCTGCCGCTCGCGGTCGGGGACGTCTTCGGGGACCTGACCGTCACCAAGCTGCTGTTCGTGCAGCCGTAGTCCGGCCGCACGCGCGGACTCGAGGAGGGCGACGTCGCGGCCGCGGCGTCGCCCTCTCGTGTCTCCCGCGCGCGCTCCGGGTCAGTCGATCTCCGGCGCCGGCGCGCCGGTGACCTCGAACGAGTTCCCGCCGTCGTCGTGGCTCGTCCCGTCCTCCGCGAAGTCGATCCGGTTCTTCTTGGCGACGTTCTCCAGCAGGTGCGTGTCGGCGCCGCCGTTGTCGATCCCCTCGGCGCCGTTCCGCTTGGTGACGTTCCCCTCGAGGCTCGTCCCGACCGCCGACGCGTCGACGTCGATGCCGTCGCGGAGGTTGTCGATCGCGCGGTTCCCGCTCAGGACGCAGCTCGAACCGTAGACCCGGAACCCGTCGTCGCCGCACTCCTCGGCCACGTTGTCGGCGAGGAGCTGGAAGTCCCCCTCCACCCAGACGCCGGGGCCGCCGCACTGGCGGATCGTGTTCCCCTCGATCGTGAGCGTGTGGGAGACCCCGCCGAGGCGGAGCCCGGACGAGGAGCAGCGGAGGAACTGGTTCCCCTTCACCACGCCCTCCGCGCCGTAGACGACGTACAGCCCGACGTCGCACCCGACGACCCGGTTGTTCCGGAGGTCCGGGTTGCCGCCGGAGGTCGTGATGCCGTTCGTGCCGGCGTCGAGGACGGCGCTGACCGTGCACTTCCGGATGGTCGGCCGCGCGCCGGAGATGTTGATCCCGCCGCCCCCGCGGATCACGCGCACGACCGACTTCTCGATCGTCGCGTCGTCGCCGAAGATCGCGATCCCCTGCAGGCCGTCGTTCTCGACCGTGACGCGGCGCACCTCCGCGAGGTTCCCCTCGACGTGGAGGCCGCCGGCGTTGCCGCGCAACAGGCAGTCGTCCGCGCGGAGCCCCTCCGAGGTCTGCGCGAGGATCCCGTACGTCTCGCAGCCGGTCACCACGAGGTCCGTCAGTCGAACCGACGACGATCCGTTGATCCGCAGGCCGGCGCCGGCGGCGTCCGATCCGGCCGCGTTCCGGAAGGTGATCCGCTCGAGCGCGAGGCCCGGACAGTCGGTCACGACGAGCGCCGGGCCGGAGCTGGCCGCGCCGAGCGGGCGCGCGTCGATCGCCACCGGACCGAGCCCCTTGATCGTCAGGCCGATCGTGTCGGCGACCGTGAAGTTTCCCCGGTACTCGCCCGGCTCGATCTCCACCACGTCGCCGTCCTGCGCGGCGTCGAGCGCGTCCTGCAGCGTGGCGTACCCCGCGCCCGCGTCGGGGAACCGGATCGTGTCGGCCAGCAGCCCCGCGCCCGCGCACCAGGCCGCGGCCGCCGTCAGGATTCGTCGCTTCATGTCCGTCCGTGGCGGATGGGCGACCCGCTCCGGCAAGATCGGATCGAGGCGGGCGGGAATGAAGCGGAATCCCGGCCGCGACTCCGACCGCCGCGGACCGACCTCTCCCCCGGTTCCAACCCCGCACCGGGCGGACTCGTCGTCCCGCCCGGCCGCCCCCTCACCTCCGTCGCAACAGCCAGATGTCCTGGAGGTTGTGGCATCCGCCCTCGACGAACTCGAGCACGTCGAATCGCCGCCCCCAGAACGCCCGGGTGTACGCCTCGGTCTGGAAGGTCGACTTGTAGTAGTCGCCCGACGCGACCTTGCCGAGCCCCTCGTCGCGGATCGAATCGTGGAACCCGGTCGCGAACAGGCGCTCGAGGTCGTCCGCGTTCGGGTAGAGCCACCGCGCGGCGAACGTCCCGTGCGTCGTGACCAGGAGGAGGCCGCCCGGCGCGAGCACCCGCTCGAGCTCGGCGAGCCACCGCTCCTGGTAGTCGTGCGTCAGGTGCGTGAAGACCGACAGCCCGACGACGAGGTCGAACCGGCCGTCGTCGTACGGCAGCGGAGGATCGGTCTCGGTCCCGACGAACGTCCCGTTCAGGTGTTCGTCGGCCCACGCCGCGGCCTCGTGGTCGATGTCGCAGCCGAACACCTCGGACCGGTCGAACCGCTCGATCAGGTGCCGGGAGAGTCGTCCCGCGCCGCACCCCCACTCGAAGAGCCGGCCGATCGTCGCCGGGTCGCGCCAGCGCCCCACGATCCGGTGGAAGTCGCCCGCGTCCTTCGCGCCGGTCGCCAGCCAGAACGCCGTCGCGGCGTTCCCCGTCGCGCGCCGCATGACGTCGTCCGGCGGGAACGGGAGGTCGGCGGGAGGCCGGTAGTCGAACCCCATCCGCGCCACCGGAAGGCCGGCGCGGATCCCGAGGACGACCACCGACGCCCCCTTCCCCGGCGCCGCCACGTCCGGAGGGACGATCGCGACGAACGCGCCCCGGGCCGCGTCGGGGATGTGCGGATAGAGCTCGGCGAGGACCGGCCGCTCCACCACCTCGACCGGCAGACGGGTCTCTCCGTCGACCACCACCTCGTACGTGTCGAACGCGCCGTCGAGCCGGAGCATCCACCCGCCGAGGACGAGCCCGTCGGGGCCCTCGGCGCAGTAGTCGAGGTAACCGTAGCCGGGATCGACCCATTCGTACGGTTCGGGGCGGAAGAGGGAGAGATCGGGGAGAGGGGCGGTGGTCGTCATGCCGGGAGATTACACGAGTTCCCGAGCGGCGAGGAACCGCCGGTCGAGAAGTCGGGAAACGGCGCCCCCGCGCCGCGACCCGGGGACGCGCTACGGCAGTCCGACGTACTGGAACGGCGCCCAGTGGAACGGGTGCCGTTCGGGGAGCGCCCCGCCGCCGCGCGCCGGCCCGACCCCGCCCACGCCGCGCCGACGCCC
>JAUIEL010000048.1 GCA_030428825.1 bacterium | reverse complement strand
GACCCCGTCCTCGAGCGAGACGTCGTCGTCCGTCCACGCCGCGCCGCCGTCCGGCCGACCGAGCTCGCGCAGGGCGTCGACCAGGTGCCCGGCGAGGCGGTGCTGTCCGCCGACCGTCAGGTGGACGTGGTCGACCAGCAGGTCCTCGCCGACGATGCCGTGCGGGGACGCGTCCGCGAACGCCCGGTCGACGTCGAGGAAGGCGGCCCCCTCGGCCGCGGCGACGTGCTCGAGGACGGCGGCGGCGGCGGCGTTCACCCGGACCGGCCGTTCGTCGAGGTCGAGCGCCCGGCGGTACGCGTCGCGCGCCTCGTCGAGCCGTCCCTCCTCCTCGAGCCGCTCCCCGCGTCGGAAGTGGAGGATCGCCACCCCGTCGTCGATGCGCGCCGCCGCCTCGAGCGCCTCGTCCGCGGCGCGGAACTCGCCGCGTCGCGAGAGCGTTCGCGCTTCCTCCAAGAGGTCGGAGAACCGTCCGCGCGCCGCCGGGGACACGTCGGTCGCGAAGACCGAACTCTTCGGGACCGCGCCCCGGAGCGCCGCCGCGGGGCGAGCGATCAGCACCTCCGCCCCCGCGTCGTGAGCGAGTCGGACGACGGTCCGGAGGTTCCGCGCGAGCCGATCGAGGACGCGCCGGCGGAGCGGGCCGAGCGGCTCGTCGTAGAACACCTCGGTCGACAGCGGGTTGCGAGGGTTCTCGAGCGCCCGTCCCGTCGGCGCGAGGGCGGCGCGGAGCCAGCGCACGCCGGCCGACGCCCGCGCCAGGCGTTCGACCAGCCGGTCCGCCGCTCCGCGCGCGCGCTCGACGGCGAGGAACGAGAGGAGGAACTCGTTGTTCCCCGCGTAGACGACCACCAGGTCGGGGGGCGGGTCGAACGCGAGTCGGGCGATCGGCGGGAAGAAGTCGCTCTGCAGGCCGGGGATCGAGGTGTCGACGATCTCCAGGTCGAGGTCGGGCCGGCGCGCGCCGAGTCGGAGCTCGAGCCACCGCGCGGGCGTCGAGTCCGGCTGGAACGGGAACCCCGCCGCCGCCGACTCGCCGATCAGGACGACGCGATACGCGCCCTCCCGGTGCTCCGGCGGGAACGGCGCCGAGACGTGGTCGATCTCCTTCGAGATGCCGAGCGCGCGGACGCGGACCTCGCCGTCGTCCCCCGCCGCGCCCGCCGGCTCGAGGCGGACGAGCGCCGAGCGGTCGCCGAGGCCGAGGGCGCGCGCGCCCGCCTCGAGGAGGGCGAGGGACGTCGCGGCGACGAGGAGTCCGAGGCCGAGCTTGCGGAGCGTGGCGGGCATCCGGGAGACGGTAGCAGACGATCGGCCGGGTCCTCTCCCGGGACGATCGCCGGGACGGTGCGTGCGGACCGTCGGCGGCGCGGGTTGACGGGGTTCCGGCGGTGCCATCGAATGGAGCGCGCCGTCCGGAGTCCCCGATGCCGATCCTCCCCGCCCTCGCCGCCGCCGTCCCGCTCGCCCTCTCTCCCGCCGCCCCGGCCGGCGACGTGCGCCTCCTCCGTCACGAGGTGATCGTCGACGCCGCGCCGACGCGCGTGTGGGAGATGTACGCGACCGAGGAGGGGATGCGGTCGTGGGTCGCGCCGTTCGTCGCGATCGACCTGCGGGTCGGCGGGACGATCGAGACGAGCTACGACCCGGACGCGACGCCCGGGTCGCCGGAGAACATCGTCCAGCGGATCCTCGCCTACGAGCCGGGGGTGATGCTCGCCGCGCGGACCGAGAACGCGCCCGCGTTCCCCGACGGGCTGGCCGGCGTCTGGGGCGTCACCCGCTTCGAGCCGCTGCCGGGCGGGCGGACCCGCGTGGTCGGGACGATGCTCGGCTTCGCCGACACCGCGGCGGCGGACCGCGCGTACGCGTTCTTCGATCGGGCGAACCCGACGGTCTACGCGAAGCTCCGCGCGCACTTCGCGGACGACCGGCCGGACGCGGACGAGACGATGGACGCGCTCCGCGCCTCGATCGGCACCTGGGTCTTCGAGGAGGAGACGGCGCGCGGCACGTTCCGGGCGCTCGACGTCGTCACGGCCGGGCCGAGCGAGCGGTCGGTCGTCGCGCGGAGCTGGATCGGCTTCGACGCGCTCGAGCCGCACGGCGCGACGATCGGCTGGATCGAGCCGGGGGGGGACGTCGTCCGGTTCGTGAGCTGCGACGAGAACGCCGCGGTGACCGAAGGCGTGGTCCGGCTCGACCAGGAGGGGAGGACGCTGATCTGGGACTGGCCGAACGTCCGTCCGGACGGCGCGACGTCGCGGTACGAGGTGACGACCACGTTGCGGGAGGGCGACCGCCGGATCATGACGCTCCGCGAGGTCGGCGCGGAGGAGGCGCGACCGCTCGAGTACCGCCGGGTCGACGAGCTCCCCGCGCCGTTCCGGCGGCTGCTGGAGGGAGACGCCGCGGCCGACGAGGGGGATCGTTGACGCGCGCGTCCGCCCTCTTCCCGTCCGGCGTCGTCGTCGTCGAGGCCGACCCGGCGTTCGTCGAGGGGCGCCTCCACCCGGAGGAGGAGGCGAGCGTCGCGGCGGCGGTCGAGAGGCGGCGGCGCGAGTTCCGGGCCGGGCGGACGCTCGCGCGGGACGCGCTCGCCCTCCTCGGCGTCGCGCCGGTCGCGCTCCCCGTGGGCGAGCGCCGCGAGCCGGTCTGGCCGGACGGCGTGGTCGGGAGCATCACCCACACCCGCGGCTACTGCGCGGTCGCGGCGGCCCGGACGGGCGGGGCGGTCGCCGGGCTCGGCCTCGACGTCGAGCCGGACGAGCCGCTGAAGGAGGCGCTGCTCGACCGGATCGCGCTCCCGGCCGAACGCGACCGCCTCGCGCGGCACGGGGAGCCGACGCGGCTCGGGCGCGCCCTCTTCTGCGCGAAGGAGGCGCTCTACAAGGCGCAGTTCCCGGGGACGCGTCGCTTCCTCGGGTTCGAGGACGTCGAGGTCGACCTCGACCTCGCGACGGGGAGGTTCACGGCCCGGACGCTCGGTCCGGCGAGCGACGTCGACCTGTCGCGTCTCGTCGGTCGCGTCCGCGTCGCCGACGGGTACGTGCTGGCGGGGGCGGTGATCGGCTCCGACTAGTCCGCCGCCGCGTCGGCGGACGTGACGGCCAGGGACGGGGGCGTCGTCAGGGCGGACGCGAGCGGAGAGGCCGCCACCGCCTCGGCGATCAGGGCGCGCTCCTCGTCCGAGGAGAGCGACGCGCGCAGGCGGACCTCGCCGCGGATCGCGAGGGGGGCGCCGGCGGACGCGGTGAGCGAGACGTCGAGGTCCTCGACGTCGTGCGCGCGCGCGGGCCCGCTCCGCCGGACGGCGTCGGAGAGGCACGCGGCGAGGCCGACGAGGAACGCGTCGAGCGGCGACGCGGGCGCGGTCACCTCGGGCGTCGACGACCAGGCGTCGCCGCGCCGCCGGACGACGGCGGTCCGGCGGGAGGCCTCGCCGGACCCGGCGCCGTCCCCCTTTCGGATCAGGTAGCAGGTCGGCCCGGACGTCATGCGGACGTCGGCGATCGTGTGCCCCTCGGTCTCGCACCAGACCGGCAGCTCGTCGAGGACGTTCGGCTCGCGGCTGCGGAGCTCGAGGATCGCGCCGGCCGGCAGCGGGGCGAGGGCGCGGGCGACGATCAGGAGCAGGCCGGAGCCGCAGTCGAGGTCGCCCCCGTCGCAGACGGCGTCCGGGCGGAGCGTGACGGAGGGGGTCGGGTCTTCCTTCATGGCGGGAGCCTACCAGCCCGCACGGGAAGACTCCCGCCGCGCCGGCCGCGGGATCGCCGTCGTGATCGGTACGCTCTCCTCGCGATCGCCACGGCCGACGGGAGCACCGATGAGGGCACGCACGAGGACTCGGGCCGGAGCGGCGGACCGAACGGGGACCACGTCGCCCCGGAACCCGCTCTCCCCGCCGAGGTCCGCGGCCGGTCCGGCGCTCGTCCTCTCGACGTTCGTGATCCTCGCGATCGCGGGAGGCGTCGCGGCGTGCTCGCGGTCGCCGGCGCCGCCGCCCCCCTTCCTCCTCGTCCTCGACGACGGCGTCGGGGGGGAGGCGCCGTCGGGCGCGCGCGCGGCGCTCGAGGCGGTCGTCGTCGAGCTCGGGTTCGCGCTCGAGGACGCCGACCCGGCCGCGCCGCTCGACGAGGGGCGCCTCGCGGGGGCGGCCGCGGTCGTCCTCCTCCGCGCCGGTCCGTCTCTCCTCGACTCCGACGAGGAGGAGCGGGCGCTCCGCCGGTTCGTCGAGTCGGGCGGCGGGTTCGTCGGGCTGCGGGCGGCGTTCGAGGTCGCTCCGGACCGACCGTGGGTCACCCGGCTCGTCGGGGCGCGGCGCGGCGAGGGCGGCGCGCTCGAGCGGCGGTCGCCGCGGGTCGAGGCGTCGGTCGCGGACGGGGCGGAGGCGTGGCGCCAGTCGTACGACGGAGGGCGGTCGTTCGTCGTCGACCTCGGTCCGGACGACGCGGCGTGGGCCGATCCGGCGGAGCGGTCGCGGCTCGCCGAAGGGGTGGCGTGGGTCGTCGCCGGCGGGCCGCGCCGCGCCGACCGGGTCCTCCCGGACGACGAGACGTTCGAGGTCGAGACGCTCGTCGACGGCCTGGAGGACCCGATCGAGCTGGCGGTCGACGCCGGCGGGAACGTCTTCGTGCTCGAGCGGACCGGCGCGCTGAAGCGGTACGACGCCGGCGACCGCCGGATCGAGACGGTCCGTCGGTTCGAGGTCGCCTCGAAGACGGAGGAGGGGGGGCACGCGCAGGAGTGCGGCGGGCTCGGCCTGGCGCTCGACCCGGGGTTCGAGACGAACGGGTTCGTCTACGTCTACCGGTCCCCTCCCGAGCCGAGCGTGAACCGACTCTCGCGCTTCACCTTCGACGGCGGACGGCTCGTCGACGAACGCGTCCTGCTCGACGTCGAGACCGATCGCGAGCACACCACCTGCCACGAGGGCGGCTCGCTCGCGTTCGGACCGGACGGCTGCCTCTTCCTCTCGACCGGCGACAACACGAACCCGTTCGAGTCGGACGGCTTCGCGCCGCTCGACGAGCGGGAGGACCGGCGATGGTGGGACGCGCAGCGCTCGGCCGGGAACTCGAACGACCTGCGCGGTTCGATCCTGCGCGTGCGGCCGCTCCCGGACGGGACCCTCGCGATCCCCGACGGGAACCTCTGGCCGCCCGGGACGGAGCGCACGCGCCCCGAGATCTTCGTGAAGGGGTGTCGCAACCCGTACCGGATCGCGGTCGACCCGCGGACCGGGGCGGTCTGGTGGGGCGACGTCGGGCCGGACGCGGACGTCGACGCCGGCGGGAACCCGATGGGCGCCGACGAGCTGAACCGAGCGGAGCGCGCCGGGTTCCACGGTTGGCCGTACGCGGTCGGGCGGCGGGCGTACAGCGACCGGAGCTTCCGGAGCGGCGCGTCGGGCGCGAGCTTCGCCGAGGGGATCGTCAACGACTCCCCGCACTCCGACGGCCTCGCGGCCCTCCCGCCGCCGGTCGCGCCGTTCCTCGCCTATCCGTACCGCGAGGCGGACGACCTCCCCGAGCTCGGCGACGGAGGGCGGAACGCCATGGCGGGGCCGATCCTCCACCACGACGAGGGGAAGGTCGGCGGCTTCCCGCCGTGGTTCGACCGGGTGATGGTCTTCTACGACTGGTCGCGGGCCGGGCTCTGGCTGCTGAAGATCGACGACCGGGGGCGGCTCGAGACGATCCTGCCGTGGCTGGTCGACGAGACTTGGAAGCACCCGATCGACCTGGAGCGAGGGCCGGACGGCGCGCTCTACCTCCTCGAGTACGGGTCGACCTGGTGGGACAACCGGGACGGACGGTTGCGGCGGATCTCGTTCGGCGGGTTCGACCGGCGGCCGCGCGCCGTGGTCAAGCCGTCCGCGACCGACGGGCCGGTCCCGCTCTCGATCCTGTTCGACGCGACCTCCACCGTCGATCCCGAGGCGGCGGAACGACACGGCGACCCGACGCGCGGGGTCCGGTTCCGGTGGGCGTTCGGCGACGGCGCGACGACGGGCGAGTCGGCGCCGACGCACGTCTATCGGCGGGCCGGGGCGTACGACGTCGAGCTGGTCGTGACCGACGCGGCCGGGCGGACCGACGTCTGGTCCGGCCGGGTCGTGGCCGGCAACACCGCGCCGGCCGTGACGGTTTCGACGAGCGCCGAGGAGGGCGTCTTCGCGTGGGGGAGCGTGATCGACGTGGCGGTCGACGTGCGCGATCCGGAAGAGGAGACGTTCGACCCGCGCCGCCTGACGGTGACCGCGGAGTACCTCGAGGACGGTCCGCCGGACGACGCGGCGACGCCGGTGCCGCTCGTCCCCGGCTTCGATCCCCGCCACCTCGGGACCCGCCTCCTCGCCGAGAACGGCTGCGCGTCGTGCCACCACCCGACGCTCGCGTCCTCGGGGCCGTCGTTCGGCGCGATCGCCGAGCGGTACGCGGACGCGTGGACGTCGGCCGAGGCCGCGACGCGGGCGCAGCTCGTCGACAAGGTCCGGCGCGGCGGATTCGGCGTCTGGGGGAACGTGCCGATGTCCGGGCACATGCACGTGCCGGTTCCGTCGATCGAGAACATGGTCGACGCGATCTTCGAGGCGGCGGCGCCGCCGCCGGTGCCGATCGAGGCGGGGCGGCTGGAGGTCCCCGAGCGCCCGCTCGACTGGCGGGACGCGTTCGGTGTCTGGCGGATCCGCGCGGCGTACAGCGACCTCCCGCCGGCGCCGCTCCTCCCGTCGCTCACGACGACGGTCGAGGTCGACCTCCGGGCCCCGCCCGCGGTGTGGGATCTCTCCGGCGTCGCGGGCGAGGCGACGGCCGTCCCCGGCCCTTCCGCCCGGATCGAGGGCGAGGACGCGGTCCGCGGCGACCGGGCGATCGAGTGGTGGAGCGACGAGGCGACGACGCTCGTCTGGACGCTCCGCGTCGGGCGGCCGGGCACGTTCCGCGTCGCGGTCGACTGGGGATCGCCGGACCACGAGGCGGGATCGACGTGGGCGCTCGAGGTCGCGGGGCGGACGTTCGAGGGGACGACCCCGGCGACCGGCGGGCGCGATCGGTTCGTCGAGGTCGAGGCGGGGGCGGTCGACCTCGGCGTCGGGACGCACGACGTGACGCTCCGCGCGACGCGGATCGCCGAGCGGTTCGCCGGCGACGTGCGGGGGCTGCGGTGGACGCGGGAGGAGTAGCGGGGCGCGGGGGTCGATTCGACGTCGACCGACGTCGGTCAGGCGTGCGGGTCGTACCCGTATCGGACCAACCTGTCGCGCGCCCGCTCGAGGAACCGGGCGATCTCCGCCGGTGTCATCTTCTCGCGCCAGCGGCCCCGCCCGTCGAACAGCGGCTGGCGCGCCTGCCAGCTCCGGTAGAGGCGGTGGTTCGCGCCGGAGACCGACGAGGGCGGCTCCTCGAGCCGGTCGATCGTCTCCTTGAACTTCTCCATGTTGTTCACGCCGCCGTAGAACCGGAACCCGCTCCGGTGGTGCGCCAGCATCTCCGCCTCGAACGGCTCGCCGAGGTGGTCCGTCACGCGCCGGAGCGCCGCCTCCGGATCCTCGACGAGATCCTCGTACCTCAGGACGAGGACGCCGTCCTGGTCGCGGAACGGGTCGGCGGCGGCGTTGTCGTCGACCCAGCGTCGGATCCCCTCGTCGAGGTCGCCGGTCCGGTCGCGGATCGAGCACGCGACGTCGCGCCCGTCCCGCATCATCAGGACGACGCGCGCCTCGGGGAACCGCGCGAACAGCTCGTCGAGATGCAGGATGTGGCGGGGCGTCTTCTCGAGCCAGCGCGCCTTCCCCGCCGCCCGCGTCTCCGCCTCGAAACGGGCCACGAGGTCGGGGCGCTCGGCCGGGTCGCGCTGGAACAGCTTGCTCTCGTACGGGACGCCGTGGACGCGGGAATGGGCGCTCAGCATCGCGAGGAGGAGCGTCGTGCCGCTGTGGCCGCAGCCGACGATGAACACGGGCGGGGCGAGAGGAGTCGCGTCGGCGGTCATCACCGGGCAGGCTATCGGCGCGGTCTCGAGTTTCCGCCGGGAAACCGCTTGAACCTCACGTCGCGTGAGGGCGGAGACTGCTCTCGTCGTTGCCGAGGAGGACCGGACGATGGACCGCCGCGAACTGCGGATCGGCGAGCTCGCGAAGAGGACGGGGATCTCGGTGCGGACGCTGCACCACTACCACGACCTCGGGCTGCTCGTCCCGTCGCTCCACTCCCCGGGGAGCCACCGCCTCTACACGGCCGAGGACCTCGAACGTCTGCTGAAGATCCGGGCGCTGAAGCAGCTCGGTCTCTCGCTGACGGAGATCGCGAGGTGCCTCGACGAAGCGGTGACGCTGACGGAGGTGCTCGACCGGCACGCGGCCGCGGTGCGAGAACGGCTCGCCGCGGCGGCGCGCGTCGCCGAGCGCCTCGACCGGGTGAGGGAGCGGCTGTCGCGGGAGTCGCGGCCGTCCGTCGATCGGTTGATCGAGACGCTGGAGGTGATCGAGATGCACGAGAAGTACTTCGACGAGGAGCAGCGGAAGCAGCTCGAGGAGCGCCGCGCCGCGGTCGGCGACGAGCGGATCCGGGCGGTGCAGGAGGAATGGTCCGCGATCTTCGCGGCCCTCCGCGAGGCGATCGACGCCGGGAAGGCGCCGGACGACCCGGAGGTGCGGGAGGTCGTCCGACGCGGGCGCGCGCTGGTGCGCGAGTTCACCGGCGGCGACTCCGGTCTCACGCGATCCCTCGGGGAGATGTACGCGAACGAGCCGGCTCCGCACGCGATCGCCGGGACCGACGCCGAGGTCTGGGCGTTCTACGGCGAGGCGAGCGCTCGGCTCGACGATTGAGGGTCCGGAGCGGCGCGCGGGCGGATCCGCCCGCGCGCCGCGCTCCTCTTCTCCGACCTCAGAGCGACGGATCGAGCAGCGTCACGATCGACGGCTCGGCGAGCACGAAGCCGCCGCCGGTGGCGTACCCCGTCTGGAGGTGCAGGTCGAGCGCCTGGACCCCGGCCGGCGGGAGGTTCCCGACGAACAGCGGGAGGGAGACGTTCCCCGACGCCGGGAGCGCGCCGAGGACGGCGACGCCCGTGATCGGTCCGACGAGGAGGACGCCCTGGTACTGCGGCGCGTCGAGGAAGTCGGTCCCGGCGGAGATCAAGAGGATCGGGAGGTCGCCGGCGGTCCCCTCGAAGTCGAGCGAGCCGAGCTGCGCCGTCCGGAGCGGCGACGTCGCCTCGAACCGGTGCTGCGGGGAGAGGCCCTGGAGGACGGCACCCGACGAGATGTCGGTCGGCGTCCCTGCCGGGCACGACCCGCTCGCCGCGCCGCCGCTCACGGTCGAGTCGTACAGCGCGACCGTCGACCCGAAGACCTTCAGGCCGGGGCCGCCGCCGACGCAGTGGTTGAACGGCGGGACCGTGTTGCTGTTCCCCGCGCCCCCCTCGAGCGAGCAGCGCGTGATCGCGACCGACGCCGAGTCGGTCGCCTCGACGCCGGCGGTCGGGGGGACGCAGAAGACCGACGCGCAGTCGCCCGGCTGGCCGACGATCGTGCAGTCCTCGAGGCGGACCGTCCCGGCGTTGTCGTACAGGTGGAACGGGCCGTCGATCCCGCGGATCACGACCCGTTGGTGCGCCTGGAGCCCCTGCACGGTCGAGCGGAGCGGGACGATGCCGAAGAAGCTGATCGAGACGGCCTGTCCCTGCTCGGCGACGATCGTGAGGCTCTTGCCGCTGACGACGAACGCGCCGTACCAGCCGCCGTCGACGAGGACGGTGTCGCCGTCCTGGGCGGCCGTGACCGCCGTGGAGATCTGCGAATACGGGTGCCCGTTCCCGACCCGCAGCACGGCCGCCGAGGCCGAGTCTCCCGCCGCGCCCGCGAACGCGATCGCGCCGGCGAGCCGTCCGAACGTTTCGATCCACCGCCTGTTCATCGTGATTCCTCCTCGTCGAGGTCTTCTTCTCGCGAGCAGGAGTC
Source organism: bacterium (assembly GCA_030428825.1). Classification (GTDB taxonomy): domain Bacteria; phylum Planctomycetota; class B15-G4; order B15-G4; family JADJEK01; genus JAUIEL01. Next base: position 7,329 of record JAUIEL010000048.1, on the reverse strand, counting down.
TACTTGGCCGACGTCCCCCCGTCAGCGCCGCTCGGCGGACCGCTCCTCCTCCTCGGCCGCCGGCGGCTCGTCGTCCGATCCGGCGACGACGAGGCACCGGGCGCGGAACTCCGCCACCTGCTCGGGCGGCGTGAGCCACGGGGGGAGCGCGACTCCCGCGTCGAGGAGGGCGGCCCGCCGCTCCTCGTGCGCGTCGTACGCGGCGACGGCGCGGCGGGCCCACGCCCGCCGCGCCTCCTCCGGGCGGGTCGCGTCGGTCGCGAGCCGGTCGAGGGCCTGCGCGAGCATGAACTCCGAGCTCAGCCGGTGCACCCGGACGAACGCGTGTTCGCCGTCGGTCGCGAGCGTCGCCTCCGCTTCGGCCACGAGCTTCTCGGCGAGGGCGAGGCCGGCGTCGAAGTCGCCGCGCTCGCGGACCACGAAGCAGAGGAGCCCCCGGGCGTCGAGGAGGTTCTCCCGCGCCGCGAGCCGCGATCGGTCGCGCTCCAGCAGCCACTCGAGGTCGTCGATCATCCCCCGCACGTACGGTTCGGCCCGCGCGAGGTCGTGCTCGCCGATCGCCAGCTCGGCGAGGATCCCGCGGTACGAGCCGGCCCTCGACGCGAGGCCGTGCTCCTCCGGCCACCGCTCGCGTCCCTCCTCGGTCCGGGCGAGCGCCTCCTCGTACGTCGCCCGCGCGCCGGCGACGTCCCCCTTCCTCCGCTCCGCGCCGGCCTTTTCCTGCAGGGCGAGGATCAGGTTGTCGAGCGGGCCGAACGCGACCGGGTCGCGCGCGCGGAGGGATCGGTGGCGGGCGATCGCGGCGTCGGCCGCGGCGATCGCCTCGTCGAACCTCCGGAGCGCTCCGAGGATCCGGACGCCGTCGAGGTCCGCCCGCGCCGCCGCCGACTCGGCCCACGTCTCGCCCGGCGCGAGCTCCCGGAGTCGCGCCGCGAGGTCCTGCTGCCGCCGCTGGGCGGCGAGCGCCTCCTCGAGGCGACCGAGCTTCCAGAGGATCGCCGACCGTCCCGCGAGGTGGGTCAGCCGCAGCGACAGGTCCTCGACCGACGTGCCCTCCACGTCCGGAGGGACGAGCCCTTCCCTCTCGGCGGCGTCGAGGAGCGCCCGCTCGTCGGCGGTCCGCCGCTCGCGGGCGGCGACGTTCGCCTCCGCCCAGAGGCCGCGCAGCCGCTCGCGCCTCGCCTCGACCCCGAGCACGTCGTCGCCGACGAGCTCCCGCGCCGCGGCGCCGCTCGCGGCGAGCCGCCTCCGCGCCGCGTCGAGGTCGCCCTTCGCGAGAGCGACCTCCGCCAGCAGGCGCTCCGCGCGGGCTCGACCGAGCCGCGCCTCCGCGTCGCCCGGGTCTCGAGCGAGCGCGCGGTCGAACGCGTCGACCGCGCGTCGCGCCGAGACCGCCGCGTCGTCCGGCCGACCGAGCGACAGCGCCTGCGGCCCGTCCCACTGCAGGCGCGCGAGCTGCACCGCCGCCTCGCCGACCGCTCGCCAGAGCGACGGGTCGCGCGCGGCGTCCTCGGCCAGCCCCTCGAGCCAGCGCAGCCCGCGGGTCACCACGAACTCGCGGGCGCGCGTCGTCCCCGCCACGTCCGGGAGGAGGGGGTGGAGGTCGAACACCATCTCGCCGGCGAGCTCGCGCAGGTTCCGGGCCCGCGCCTCGGCCCGCTCGTTCGCGCGGCGCGCCTCGTGGTTCCGGTCGACGGTGATCGCGAGCGCGACGGCGAGGGTCGCGACCACGATCGCCGCCGCGACGACCGGACCGCGGTGCCGGCGAACGAACCGGGCCGCGCGGGCGAGGGGCGACTCGCGGTGCGCGACGACCCGCTCGTGGCGTCGGAACCGCTCGAGGTCGTCCTTCAGCTCGCGCGCCGACGAGTACCGGGCCCGCGGCGCCTTCCGGAGCGCCTGGTCGACGATCGATCCGAGCGGGCCCGGGACGAGGACGTGCGGAGACTCGTCGCAGACCGCACGCTCGAGCTCGCGGAGCGTCGCCGGGGGACCGGGATACGGCGGCTGGCCGGTCAGGATCTCGTGGAGGAGGACCCCCAGCGCGTAGACGTCGGAGGCGGGCGAGACGGCGTCGCCGCGGAACTGCTCGGGGCTGGCGTACCGCGGGGTGAGGGCCGGCGCGCTCGACGTCGCCTCGGGCCCCGCGTCGCCCACGGCGCGCGCCACGCCGAAGTCGAGGAGCTTCGGCCGTCCGTCCGCCGCGACGAGCACGTTCCGCGGCTTCAGGTCGAGGTGCACCACGCCGCGCTCGTGGGCGTACGCGACCGAGTCGACGACGCGCGCGAACAGCTCGAGCCGCTCGTCCTCCGGGAGCTCGCCGGCGGCGAGGTGGCGGTCGAGGGGCGCGCCGTCGACCAGCTCCATCACGAGGTACGGCTCGCCGTCCGCGGTCCGGCCGCCGTCGAGGAGCCGCGCGATCCCCTCGTGCTCGAGTCCGGCGAGGAGCCGGCGTTCGCGCTCGAACCGACGGAGGTTCGCCGCGTCGGCGATCGCGAGCCGGACGAACTTCACGGCGACGTCGCGATCGAACGCGCCGTCGTCGCGCCGCGCGCGCCAGACGCTCCCCATGCCGCCGGATCCGATCGGGTCGACGAGCCGGTACGGACCGACGCGCTCGTCGCGCCGGGCGGGGGCGGGTGCGGGAGGGCGCGTCGGCGGCTCGATCGTCGCCGAGGCCCCGAGCGACTCCAGGAGGGAGAGGACCTCCCGTCGGAGGCCGGGGGCGTCCGTGGTCCGGTCGTTCACGAACCGCGCGCGCTCCGGCTCCGCGACCGCGAGCGCGCGCACGAAGAGGTCGCGCACCGCGTCCCAGTCGTCGGCCGATCGATCGACCATCCGCTCAGCCGGCCCGGGAGAGCTCGCGGTGCAGCCAGCTCCGGGCGAGCAGCCAGGCGTGCTGGACCTGGCGTCTCGAGAGGCCGAGCACGTCGCCGGTCTCCTCGGTGGTGAGGCCGGCGAAGAATCGGAGCTCGACGACGCGCGCGAGCTGCGCGTCCCGCTGCTCGAGCCGGCCGAGGCAGTCGTGGAGCGACAGGACGTCGACGCCGCGGTCCTCCCACGCGGCGAGCTCCGCGTCGATCGCGATCGCCATCCGTCCGCCGCCGCGCTTCTCGGCCGAGCGCCGCCGGGCGTGGTCGACGACGAGGCTGCGCATGGCGCGCGCCGCGAACTTCAGGAACTCGTTCCGGTCCGCCGCCTCGAGGCCGCTCCCCCCCGCGAGCCGGAACCACGCGTCGTGCACCAGGCCGGTCGTCTGCAGCGTCGGCGCGGCCGCTCCGGCCAGCCGCCGGTGGGCGAGGCGGTGCAGGTCGTCGTACAGGAGCTCGAGCAGCTTCGGCCCGGCGTCCGGGTCGCCGGCGCGGGCGGCCGAGAGAAGCGTCGTGACGTCGATGGTTCTCCTCCGGCGTTCCGGCTCCGAGAGGGTAGCAGGAAGGGGGATCGCAGGCGGGATCCGGGGGATACGATCCTGGCGATGGGGCCGTCGACCATCCGAGGAGCGCGTGACGACGACCGGGCGGCGATCGCGGCGATGGCGGCCGAGGTCGTCCGGGCCGGGGACGCGTTCGTCTACCGGAGCGTCGAGCGCGTCCTCTCGTACTGGTTCGACGAGGGGGCCGAGGTCTTCGTGGCCGAGGCGGGGGAGGGCGACGTCGTCGGGACGTACGTCGTGAAGCCGAACCAGCCGGACCGCGGCGCGCACGTGGCGAACGCCGGCTACATGGTCGCCGAGCGCGCCCGGGGGCGCGGAATCGGTCGCCGCCTCGCGGAGGACTCGCTGACGACGGCGCGGAGGCTCGGGTACCGGGCGATGCAGTTCAACATGGTCGTCGCGACGAATCGGCCGGCGGTGCGGCTCTGGAAGGACCTCGGCTTCGAAGTCCTCGGCACGCTCCCGGGCGTCTTCCGAAGCGACGCCGGGGACGAGGTCGACGCGTACGTGATGTTCCGCGAGCTCTGAGCGGCGGTCGGTATCCTCCTTCGATGACGTTCTCCCTCCTCCTCGCCCTCCTCGCGCCCGCGGTCGCCGCCGCCGAGACCGATCTCGTCGGGCCGTGGCGGGCCGTCCTCCGGTCCCCCGGCGGCGAGCTCCCGTTCACGATCGAGGTCGCGCCCGGCGAGGACGGTCCGGACGCCGTCGTCGTGAACGGCCCCGAGCGGATCCCGATGTCGTCGGTCACCGTCCGCTCCTCGCCCGACGGCGAGTCCGGCGTCCGGTTCGCGATCGACTGGTTCGACTCGGAGCTCGACGCCGTCCTCGCCGACGGCGGTCGGACGCTCCGCGGTCGCTGGCGGAAGACGATCCCCGGCGGCGCGTCGAGCCTGCCGTTCACGGCGGTCCGCGGCGATCGGCGCCGGTTCGCGCCGCTCCCGTCCGACGGGCCGGCCGCCGACGTCGCCGGCGCGTGGGACGTCGTCTTCGTCGACGAGGACGGGCCGACGCCGGCGCGGGCGACCTTCGCGGTCGACGGCGCGGACGTGACCGGGACGTTCCGGACGGCGACCGGCGACTACCGCTACCTGGCGGGGGACGTCACGGGCGATCGGCTCCGCCTCTCGTGCTTCGACGGCGGGCACGCGTTCCTCTTCGACGCGCGGATGACCGAGGACGGCGCGCTCGCGGGGGACTTCTGGTCGCGCGACACGTACCACGCGACCTGGACCGCGCGGCGGCCGGACCCCGAGGGCGGGACCGCGGTCCCGGACCCGTGGTCGGCCGTCGCGCTGACGAACCCGGCCGGGCGGCTGCGGTTCGCGGTCGACACCCTCGACGGCGAGCCGCTCCGTCACGACGACCCCCGGTTCGACGGGAAGGTCGTCGTCGTGAACCTGTTCGGGTCGTGGTGCCCGAACTGCCACGACGAGGCGCCGCTCCTCGCCCGCTGGCATCGCCGGTACGCCGAGCGCGGCCTCGAGCTGGTCGGTCTGGCGTTCGAGTTCTCGGGAGACCGCGAGCGGGACGAGGAGATGATCCGGCGGTACGCGCGCCGACACGGCGTCGAGTATCCGCTCGCGCTCGCCGGTCCGAGCGACAAGCGGCGCGCGGCGGAGCGGCTCCCCGACCTGACCCGGATCGTCGCGTACCCGACGACGATCTTCGTCGGCCGGGACGGACTGGTGCGGAAGATCCACTCCGGCTGGTCCGGGCCCGCGACCGGCGAGGACCACGACGCGCTGGTCAGCGAGCTGGAGCGGTTGGTGGAGCGGCTCCTGGCGGAGTGACCGCGCCGCGCGCCCGCGCCTCGAGGAGGTCGGCCGCCACCTCCGCGCCCGACCGCTCCGACCGGAGCCGCTCCCCGAGCGTCGCCGCCCGCGCCGCGACCGCGGGGTCGTCGAGGACCGCGTGGAGCGCCCGGGCGAGACGGCCGACGTCGAGCCGGCCGCGCCGGACCATCGCCGCGACGCCGTGCCGGACCGCGTGGACGCCGTTGTTGAACTGGTCGTGCGCGTGGGGGACGACGACGCTCGGGCGGCCGGCCCGGAGCGCCTGCGACGTCGACCCGATGCCGCCGTGGTGGACGGTCGCCGCGCCGCGCGGCAGGAGGAGCGAGAACGGCGCGTAGTCCCGGGCGATCACGCCGTCCGGCCGCGCGTCCGGCACGTTCGAGGCCTTCCCGGTCAGCAGCACGCCGCGCCGGCCGAGCCTCCGACAGGCCGTGGCGGCGACCTCGTAGAAGTCGCCGGGGACGTGCACCGCCGCGGTCCCGAGCGAGAAGACGACCGGCGGCGGACCGTCCCCGAGGAACGTCTCGAGCTCCGGGTCGAGGCGCGTGTCCGAGTCGCTCCGGTCGAACCACGGAAAGCCGCAGATCACCCCGTGCTCCGGGTCGTCCGGCGTCGGGGGACGAAAGGTCGGCGACCAGAGACCGAGCGGGAGCGGCCCGCCCGCGAACGCCTCCCGGAAGACGCCTCGCCGCGGGGGCATCCCGCTCCGTCGCCGGATCGCGTTCAGCTTCCGGTCGCCGATCGCGAACCCGAGCGGCGGGAGGAGGCGCGTCGCGAGCGAGGCCGCGCGCCGCCGCCACGCCCCGGGACGTTGCTGCAGCGTCGGCGTCGGGTCGCTCGGCGAGAACCAGAGCATCGGCGCCAGCGTCGCGGACGCGTACGGGACTCCCTCCTCCTCCGCGATCCACCCCGCGCCGAGGCAGATGTGATGCGCGAACACGACGTCGGGACGCTCGGCCCGGATCGCGGCCCGCACGGTGTCGATCGCCGAGGGGACGGCGTCGAGGACCATCCTCAGCACGCGCGGCCCGCCGCGCCACGGGTGCATCAGGTCGGGATCCTCGAGGAGCGCGACGAGGTCGATCTCCGACCCGAGCGGGACGTGGTCGAGCCCGGCCGCGCGGACGTCCCCCTCGAAGTACGGGTGGACCACGATCCGGACGCCGTGTCCCCGCGCCGCGAGGGCCCGGCCGATCGCCAGGAACGGATGGACGTCTCCGTGGCTCCCGGCGGCGACGATCAGCGCGCGCACGTCCGGCTCACCAGTCGTCCCCCTTCAGGTCGAACGTCGAGATGCCGAGCACCAGGTCGACCAGCTCGTCGAACGGCGCGATCCCGACGTACACCTGCCCCGCGAGGACGTGGAGCTGCAGGCCGAGGTCCCAGTACGGCACGTGCCACGCCAGGTCGAGCGCGTCGGCCGAGTCCTCGATCCCGAACGTGTCCCGCGAGTACGCCGACATCTGCCGCCACTCGCCGGCCCGCCCGAACCAGCCGAGGCCGAGCGTCGCCCCCCGCGCCCACTCGTACCGGAGCGCCCCGGTCGCCTGCGCCTCGACGCCGACCGACGGCCCGACGGCGACCCCGGCGTGGACCAGGTCGAGGAGGTCGAACAGGCGGTTCGGCAGGTAGAGCGCGATCACCTCCGCCGCCGGCCGCTCCGGGAACTGCGCGATGTCCCAGACGAAGCAGTCGGACTGGCGCGGGTTGTAGCAGCCGGGGGCGGCGACGGTGAGGAGGGAGGTGAGGGTGAGGGTGAGGGTGCGGCGGAGGCGATTCATGGAAGAAAGGTGTAACGATCGCGGTCTCCCAGACAATGAGGGATATGAACCGGGACGTCACACCGCTGCGCGGGGCGGGGCCGGCTCGCGTGGAGGGCCGGGCCGCTGCGCGGGGCGGCCGCTGCGCGCGGGGCGAGGAACGCGTTCGGGAACGGCCCTCGCGTTCGCTCCGGCGTGAGCCGGGCGGAGGAGGTGTCTCCGACCCGCTCACGTCCTCGCGCGATGCGCCCGGCGTGGTCTCCGCGAAGGGACGAGTCGCGCTGCGGGGTCGCTCTCGGAGAAGCCTCCTCCGCCCGGCTCCCGCCTCGCCCGCTCCGGAGTT